>NZ_DAIOEU010000013.1:0-86282 GCF_036746095.1 Dyella sp. | reverse complement strand
CCCGCCGCCGCTGGTTGCCCAACCTGCATGAGCGCCGGTTCTGGGTTCCCAGCGAAAACCGTTGGGTCAAATTGCGCGTCTCCAACCAGGCGCTGCGTACCATCGACAAGAAGGGCATCGAGGCCGTGATCGCCGACCTGCGTGCCCGTGGCGAAAAGATCTAAGGAGCTTAAGTCATGTCCAAGAGCAAGAGCGACAAGATCCGTTTGATCTCTTCGGCCGGTACCGGCCACTTCTACACCACGCAGAAGAACAAGAAGAACACTCCGGACAAGTTTGAATTCAAGAAATACGATCCGGTCGTGCGCAAGCATGTGCTCTACAAGGAAGGCAAGATCAAGTGATCCACCGTTAGGTGAATCCTCCGGCGAAAGTCAGGATCTATCGAAAGCCCGCCCTCGAGGCGGGTTTTCTTTTGGCCGCTTGCACATGCCAAGAACGTTTCCGCATGATCGACGCATGGAAACCAACGATGCGCTTTTCCCTGCTCTGCTCAAGCCGGCCTGGCACGACTTGCCAGGATCGGTGCGCGCCATGCACGGCGCCACCCCTCGTATCCTCGCGCGCGGCAAGGCCGATGTAGAGGGCGATGGCAATGTCATGCTGCGCACTTTGCGGTGGCTGCTGAAACTTCCACCTCCCGGCCCGGAACAGGCGCTGGAATTATGCATCGAGCGCCAAGGGCATCGTGAAATCTGGACCCGACGCTTTGCGCGCGGCCAGATGCAATCGACACTGCGCCATGATGCAACCGCCACACACCTGTGGGAACAACTCGGCGCGGTGACCCTTCGCTTCACGTTACGCCCGGATGCCGATGGCGTTGCCTGGCAGTTGAACGGTGCACGAGTGCTTGGCATACCGGTGCCGCGCAGCTGGCTGGGGACCGTGCATTCGCACAGCGGTGAGCGCGATGGTCGCTATGCCTTCACCGTCGACACTCGATTGCCGTGGCTAGGCCGGCTGGTCGCCTACCGAGGCTGGCTGGAGATCGTCACCGATGACTGAAAGCGCGGCATCGCCCGTGATCGTGTATGACGGCGTCTGCCTGCTGTGCAGCCGCTGGGTGCGCTTTCTGCTGGAACGCGATCAAGAAGGCCGCTATCGTTTTGCCTCCATGCAATCGGAAAGTGGCCGGCACTTGTTGCAGACGCACGGCCTCGACCCTGACTCGCCATTTTCGATGCTGCTGGTTGAAGAAGGCTGCGGTTACACCGATACCACCGCCATCGCGCGGGTGTTGCGCGGATTACCTTATCGGCGCTGGCAATGGCTGAGCGCCTTGGTGCTCTCGGTCCCCCACTCCATTCGCGATCTCGCGTACCGTTTCGTTGCACGTCATCGCTATCGTTTGTTCGGGCGCAGCGATCAGTGTTTCGTGCCCACGCCGGAACAACGCTCGCGCTTCCTGCCGTGAGCGTTTCCGGCTTCGCAGTAGCCGAGTATCGTCGCCACGCTCGCGTCCCCACGGGGCGTGCGGTCGCCTGGGTTGATGGCATGCTCGTCCGAACCGTTCGCGGGGGACCAGGCGCGCGGCGATGCGTTGGCTGAATACGCCGGCTGCTGCGATCAATAGCACTCGCATCGCGAGATATGCCATCCATAAAAAAAACCCGCCTTGAATGAGGCGGGCTTTTTTTGTTCATCGCATTTAGCCGTTCAAATCAGGCAGCGGCCAGCGAATATCCCTTCAAGCGCTGCGCGAATTCCTGCAGTGCGCGGATGCCGCTCTGCTCGGCCTCGACGATCCACTGCTGCAAACCCTTCAACGCCTGGTCGGCACCACGCTGCTCCATCAATTCGGCCAGACGATTGCGGAATTCGCACACCGTCTTGAGCATGGGGCGCTTGGCCAGCACGTCCTGCATGCGCTCGCGGTTTTCACCATCGAGCCAGCGACCGCCGTCGGCCAGTGCGCGACGCAGGCGGCGCGGCATGGACTTGATGCCTTCGCCGGCGTGCTGTGCTTCATCGCGCAGGGTCGGGACGATCACGTTGCGGTAGTAGTCGGTCATCGCCTGGAAGCGGTGGGTAAGCACGGCTTTCAGGGTTTCGGCGTCAGGCAGGTGCACGTTGGGGCGCGTATCGAGCGTGGGTGCCACGCGCAAAACCTTGGCCAGGCCTACGCTGCGCAGCACGCAGATGGCGGCCCAGCCGATGTCGAACTCCCACTTGCGCAGCGCGAACTTCGCCGAGCTCGGGAACGCATGGTGATTGTTGTGCAGTTCTTCGCCGCCGATCCAGAAGCCCCAGGGAATAAGGTTGGTCGCGGTGTCGGAACTTTCGAAATTGCGGTAGCCCCACCAGTGGCCGACGCCGTTGACGAAGCCGGCCGCCCAGAACGGAATCCAGGCCATCTGCACCGCCCACACGGCCGCGCCGATCACGCCGAACAAGGCGAAATTGATGATCAGCATCAGCGCCGGACCCCAGTACGGATGGCCGGTGTAAAGCTTGCGCTCGATCCAGTCATCCGGCGTGCCGCGGCCGTACTTTTCCAGGTCTTCCTTCACGTAGCTGGCGTCGCGGTACAGCGATACGCCATCCCAGAAGACCTTCTTGATGCCGTAGATCTGCGGGCTATGCGGATCCTCTTCCGTCTCCACCTTGGCGTGGTGCTTGCGGTGCACTGCCACCCACTCCTTGGTGACCATGCCCGTGGTAAGCCAGCCCCAGAAGCGGAAGAAATTCGCGATGAGCGGATGCAAATCGATGCCGCGGTGCGTCTGGCAGCGGTGCAGGTAGATGGTTACGGTAAAGATGGTGATCTGCGTGACTACCAGCAGGTAGACGAGGATCGACACCCAACCGGCCTGGCTGACACCACCGGAAAGGAAATGCAGTACAGCATCGAGCATGGGGGAAAGTCCTGGAGCAAGAAAAAACAGTCTAGTTGAGGGCGTCCGTACCTACCAGCATGGTAGGACCCTAGCATCTCGATTTCCGTTAAACCGTGATGGCAACGGTTGTCTGCGGGATGGGGTCGCCCCGACAATCATGCAATGAACGCGCCTAACTCCGCTTTAGCCCCCGTACTGAAACTTGAAGGCATCACCCGCAGCCGGGCTGGCCGCCCGGCGGTGCGCGATCTCTCGCTAAGCCTTGAGGCCGGCCAGATCCTTGGGCTGCTTGGGGTGAACGGGGCTGGCAAATCGACTACCCTGAGCCTGATTGCCGGCGCGCTGGCCCCCGATAGCGGCGCTATTCGCCTGCAAGACCAGGACTTTCTCGAGCATCCCGAACTGGCCCGACAGGCGATTGGCTGGCTGCCGGAAGCTGCCCCGCTGTGGCCGGAACTGACCATCCATGAACACCTGCAAGCCCATGGCCGCCTGCGCGGCCTGGCCGGGGCGCGGCTGAAGGAGGCCTGCGACTTAGCGCTTGAGCGGTTGGAATTGCGGAGCTTGGCGCGGCGCCTGGCGGGCGTCTTGTCGCAAGGGCAACGGCAGCGCCTGGGGCTGGCCTGTGCCCTGCTGCATCGTCCCGCCCTGTTGGTGTTGGACGAACCGGCCAACGCCCTCGATCCGGTGCAAGTCGTAGCGCTGCGCAAGCTCCTTCGCGAGTTGGCTGGCGCAGGCACCGCCGTGATCCTCTCCACGCACCAGCTGACCGAAGTGACTGCCGTGTGCGATCGCGTGGCAATCCTGCACGAAGGCGTGCTGCGCTACGACGCGCCGCTACCACCCGATCAGCACGCCGCCTTGGAAAAGACCTTCTTCGACATCGCCATGAACGGCAGGGCCCAAGCCGCATGACCTTACTCGCTGTGACGCGGCTGGAACTGCGCCGCCTGTTCGTGCGCCCGCTTGGCTGGACCATCGGCGCCCTCGCGCTGGCGGAACTCGGCTGGCGTTTTGCGTTGCTGCTGCAACTGTTCCTGCTCAACCAGGTAAAGCTCGCCGCCCTGCCGGATGGCCCCGGCTACACCGACCTGGTAGCGGTACGGCTCTACAGCAGCTTGATCACCGGCAGCCCGTTGCCGTTCGGCATGACCGAACTCGCGCTGCTGGTGGTACCACTGCTGACCATGTCCAGCTTGGCCAGCGAACGCAGCACTGGCACCTTGCCGCTGCTGTTTGCCACCGGGTTGTCGGCCTCGCGCATCCTGCTTGGCAAATATCTGGCGGTGTTGATCTGGCTGGCGTTGTGGCTGCTGCTCGCCATCGCGCTGCCGCTAAGCCTTGCGCATGGCGTCAGGCTGGATTGGGGCAAGCTCGCCGCCGCCACCTTGGGCACTTTTCTAACGCTCGCCGTGCTGGGGGCCGTCGGCGTGGCGTGTTCGGCGTTTGCCTCGCATCCCGCCATCGCCGCCGTGGCCGCGTTGATGATTGGCATCGCGCTCAATTGCATCAACCTCGGTGCACAGCTCGCCGGCGTCAACAGCGGCTTCATCAATTGGCTGGCGATGAGCACGCACCAGGAAGCCTTGTTGCGCGGCCTGGTATCGAGCGCCGATATCGCGTGGTTTCTGCTGGCGACGGCGGTGGCGCTGGCGCTAGGCGCGCAACGCCTGGCTGCTGACCGGGGACGCGGCTGATGAACAGGCATGTACTGCACCGCCTCAATGGCTGGGTGTTCGCGCTACTGGTTTTACTCGGTGCCGGTGCGCTCGGCTTTCTCACCGCACGCCACGACCACATCGCCGACTGGACCTACAACAGCCGCCTCAGCATGTCGCCGGAAACGCGGGCCGTCCTGGCGAAGTTCGATGGCCCGGTGGATATCGTCAGTTACGCAAGCCCGCAGGGCGACTTGCGCCAGACCATCGCCGCCTTCCTGCAGCGCTATCAAAAAGCCAAGCCTGACCTGCACCTGAGCTTCGTCGACCCCCAGCAGGACCCGGCAGCAATGCGCAATCTCGGCATCACGGTCGATGGCGAGCTGATTGCGCATTATCACGATCGCCAGCAACGCCTCGACACGCTGACCGAACGCAGCCTTACCGATGCGCTGGAGCGCCTGGTGCGCGGCAACGATCGCATCGTCGCCTTCGTTACCGGACATGGCGAGCGTCGCGCGGACGGCGTTGCCAATGCGGATCTCGGCACATTTGTTTCGCAGCTCGAGCAAAGCGGCATGCGTGCGGTGCCGCTGAATTTTTCGCAAGTCACCAGCGTGCCTGCGCAGACCGACCTGGTCGTGCTCGCCGGCGCGCAAACACCGCTGGCACCCGGCGCCACCAAGGCGTTGACCGATTACCTGGCCAATGGCGGCAACCTGCTTTGGCTGGTCGATCCGGGCAACCTGGATGCAAGCCTGCAGCCGATCGCCGATGCGCTCGGCATTCGCGTGTTGCCCGGGGAGCTGCTAGACGCATCATCCTCGGCCATGGGACTGAAAGATCCGCGCATGATCGCGCTAGGCGATTACCCGCCCAGCATAATCACACGCGGTTTCACGCTTACCACGCTGTTTCCGGAAGTTGCGCCATTGGCAGAGGTCCGCAAGAGCGACTGGAAGATCGAGCCGTTGCTGCGCTCCAGTCCGCAAGTCACCACCCAGTCGCTGGACGGCAACGCGGCGGCGCAGCTGAAAGGCCCGCTCGATTTTGGCTTTGCCTTCAGCCGCCTCTCGCCCAGCCCGGCCAAAAGCGAACAGCGTGTGGTCGTGATCGGCAACGGCGATTTTCTTTCCAACAGCTATCTCGGCAATGGCGGCAACCGCGCACTGGGTGAGCGCGTATTCAACTGGCTGCTCGGCGATGACCAACTGATCAGCATGCCGCCACGCGGTGCTCCGGATCGCGTGCTGACCGTATCGCAAGGCGAGTTGAGCGCATCGACCATCGGTTTCATGGTGGTGCTGCCCTTGCTGCTGCTGGCGATCGGCGGCTTGATCGCCTGGCGCAGGCGGCGCGCATGAAGCGTGCACTGCGCAAGCAGTTATGGCTGCTGGTTGCTGTTGTTCTCTTGCTCGCCGCTGCATGGTGGCAGGTGCGCAGCGATCGTGCCGCTGCCCCCGGCGCCTTGCTTCCGTTCGCTCCGGACAACATCACGCGCGTGACACTCGCCATGGGCAATGCGCCCGCCGAGCACTACGTAAAGCGCGGCGAACATTGGTGGCAGGTCGACCAGGCAACGCCCACACGCGCCGACGACAAGCGCCTGGCCGAATTGCTGCGTATCGCCACCGCGCCCGTACAAAGCTGGCAACCCGCCAGCAGCTATGACCTCGCAAAAATCGGCCTCGCGCCGCCGCAAGCCAAGCTGGAGCTGGATGACGAAGCGCTACGCTTCGGCGCGATGACCGCCATCGGCCACAACGTCTACGTGCAGGTCGGTGAGCGTGTAGGCATCGTGTCGCTACGCTACATGCCGCGCCCTGCGCAAAGCACATCGCTGCAGGTGCAATGACATGCCCGAGCTGCCCGAAGTCGAAACCACCCGGCGCGGTATCGCGCCACACCTGATCGGCCGGCGCGTCACGAAAGTGATTTTGCGGCGTGCGGACCTGCGCTGGCCGATTCCGCGCGAGATCACCGAACTGCTGCCAGGCCAGCGCATCGAGGAAGTCGAGCGGCGTGCCAAATACCTGCTGCTGCACACACATGCCGGCAGCGCACTGATGCATCTGGGCATGACGGGCGTGTTGCGGGTGCTGCCGCCGGATGTGCAGCCCGGCTTGCACGATCATTTCGACATGGCGCTGGAACCCGTGCAGGGCGAACGCTCGCGCATTCTTCGCTTCACCGATCCGCGCCGCTTTGGTTGCCTGTTATGGCAGGCACCCGGCACTACGCACGAATTGCTGGCCGACCTCGGACCTGAGCCGCTCACGGAGGCGTTTGATGGCGATGTGCTATGGAAACGCTCGCGCGGCCGCAAGGCAGCCGTGAAATTGTTTCTGATGGACAACGCGATCGTCGTCGGCGTGGGCAACATCTACGCCAGCGAAGCCTTGTTCGCCGCCGGCATCGATCCGCGTCGCGCCGCTGGCACAGTATCGCGTGCACGCTATCAACGCCTAGCGGGCGAAGTGAAACGCATCCTGGCGTGGGCGATCGAACGCGGCGGCACCACCCTGCGCGACTTTCTCAATCCGGATGGCGCGCCTGGCTATTTCTTTCGCGAGCTGTTCGTATACGGACGTGAAGGTGAGCCTTGCAAGGTATGCGGCACGGCGATTCGCCAGCAGGTAATCGGGCAACGCTCCACGTTCTGGTGCCCGAAATGCCAGTCGTAACCACGGCGGCCGCCAAGGTTGCGAAGCCGCTCAGTCAGGCCAGTGGAACGCCACGTAAGTGTTGTTGAACTGCGGATCGTCGTAGCCACCGCCCAGCTCGGCCACCAAGCCACCGAAGCTGCCGTCCACTTCCAGCGTCTGCCCCTGCACGAAATGCGCGCCCAACGCTTCCAGTTCGATCAGTCGCTGGCATAGCGCACCCGCACGATCGACGTCACTCTCCGGCACATTGCGCAGACTGAAATCGGGCCGGCCGAATTTGCGCATGCCGCGCGTGTGCACCCAGTAGCGACCGGCTTCATCTTCGTCACGCAGAATCAGCACGTGACTGCGCAGTGGCGCACCGTCCTTGACCAGATAGCGCCGACGCCACTCGTCCGCGTCGAACAAGCTGAGCATCTGCGGATCAAGAATCGCCACGCCGCCGATATCGAGCAAACCAGCCAAGACGCCGAAGGTGTCGCGCAAATAACCGGTATCGGGCTGATCCTTGAAGCGGCCATGCAGCACCAGCACTTGCGGCGTAGCCAAGGCTTTCTCGAACGCCTCCGGCGCATCGTGCTTGAACAAGTCGCCCAGCGGCCCCTTCAGCGGATAGCCTTCCCAATCGCGCAGCACCTGGTGGTGATGGCTGGAAAGCTGCACGCCTTCCGGCAAACCATCGCTGCCATACGGCGCGGACGGCACGCGGGTCGGCTGGAAATTGCCGAACGCGTAGAACTGCAGGAGGACTTCCTCGTCATTGGGCTGCCAATGGGGGCGCTGCCAGGCGGGGAAGTAGGTGACCGGGTTGCTCATGCTGTTTCCTTGATGTGATCCAGGTTGGCGCGATCCAGACCCGGTCAGTGCTTCTCGTCCAGCGGCAGGCTGGGCTGCTTCAGCTCAACGCGGCCGCGCCCCTGGGTGATCTTCTTGAACTCGGCGCGGCTCACCGAGAGATAGCGTTCGTTGCCGCCGATCTCAACCTGCGGCCCTTCGGTAATCGCCCGCCCCTGCTCATCCACGCGCACCACCATGGTGGCCTTGCGGCCGGTGTGGCAGATGGTCTTGATCTCTTCCAGGCTGTCGGCCCAGGCCAGCAGATAGCGGCTGCCTTCGAACAATTCGCCGCGAAAATCCGTGCGCAACCCGTAGGCCAGCACAGGAATGTTGAGCTCGTCGACCACGTCGGTAAGCTGCCACACCTGCGCCTTGCTCAGGAACTGCGCTTCGTCGACGAACACGCAATGCAGCGCGCCGTGTCTGTCGATATTCGATCGCACTACGGCCAGCAGATCCGTTTCCGCCATAAAGCGCTCCGCCTGCGAACGCAAGCCGATACGCGAAGCGACCACACCTTCGCCATAGCGATTGTCCAGCGCCGGCGTGAGGATCAAGGTGCGCATGCCGCGCTCGAAATAGTTGTACGCGCTCTGCAGCAAGTTGGTGGTCTTGCCGGCATTCATCGACGAATAATAGAAATAGAGCTTGGCCATGCGGGTCGGCGGGCATGCGGAGGCGTGCATGGTAACCCGGCCGACTGCCACCATGATGGTTTCGTGACAAGCCTGCGCCGGTAGCCCGCGGTTTGCTACGATCCCCCATCACGCTGCGCTCACCTGACCGATCCGACCGACGCATGCTCAACCCCCCACAACTGGCCGCCGTCGAACACGTCGACAGCCCGCTGCTGGTGCTCGCGGGCGCCGGCTCCGGCAAGACCTCCGTGATCACGCAGAAAATTGCGCACCTGGTGCAGCGCCGCAAGCTGGCCGCGTCCCGCATTGCCGCCATCACCTTTACCAACAAGGCCGCGCGCGAAATGCGCGAGCGCGTCGCCAAGCTGGTGAGCGAAGAGGACGCACAGGCGCTGACCGTTTGCACCTTCCACGCGCTGGGCTTGAAATTCCTGCAGATGGAACATGCACGCGCCGGTTTGCGGCGCGGATTTTCCGTGCTGGATGCGGACGACAGCGAGGGCATCGTCAAGGAATTGGCGCCCAAGGGCGTCAAACCCGATGTCCTGTTCGGCCTGCGCAACCTGCTGAGCCGCGCCAAGAACACTGGCCTGTCGCCGGAGGAGGCACTGGCCGCCGCACGCAGCCCGCGCGAGCTGGAAGCGGCGACGATCTACCAGCTTTACCAGCAGCGCCTCGCCGCCTTCAACGCGGTGGATTTCGACGATTTGATCCGCCTGCCGCTGCGCATCCTGGAAAGCGATGAGGAATGCCGCGATACCTGGCGCGAACGCCTGCGCTACCTGCTGGTGGACGAATACCAGGACACCAACGACGCCCAGTACCGCCTGCTGAAAGTACTTGCCGGCGAGCGCGGCAGCTTCACCTGCGTGGGCGATGACGACCAGTCGATCTACGCCTGGCGCGGCGCCAATCCCGAGAACATCGAACAGCTCGGCAAGGATTGGCCAAGCCTGCGCGTGATCAAGCTGGAGCAGAACTATCGCTGCGGCAAACGCATCCTGCGCGCCGCCAACACGCTGATCGCCAACAATCCGCACGTCCATGCCAAGAAGCTGTGGAGCGAGCATCCGGAAGGCGCGGCGATCCGCGTGATCGAATGCAAGGATGGCGAGCACGAAGCCGAACGCATCGCCGGCATGGCTGCCACGCTGGCGGAAAAGCACAAGGTGCGCTGGCATGACATGGCGATCCTGTATCGCGGCAATTTCCAGGCGCGACCATTGGAAAAGGCGTTGCGCCTGGCGCGCGTGCCGTATCACCTCACCGGTGCGCTGTCCTTCCTCGATCGCGCGGAAGTGAAAGACCTGCTCTGCTATTTGCGCCTGCTTACCAATCCCAGCGATGACGCTGCGTTCTTGCGCGTGGTCAACGTCCCCAGGCGCGAGATCGGCGCGACCACGCTGGAAAAGCTTGGGCAAATCGCCCAGACGAAACACTGCTCGCTGCTGGAAGCCACGCGCAGCGACAGCGTGTTGCGCCAGCTGAGCCCGCGCCCCGCCGCCGCGCTTGCATCGTTCTCGGAACTGCTGGATGAACTGCGCAGCGCCTCGCTGCACGAAAGCGCGGCAGACCTGGTCTCCCGCATCTTGACCCGCACCCAGTACGCCGCCCACATCGCCGCCAGCACGCAGGATGCCGCCTTGCGCGATCGCCGCATGGGCAACCTGCAGGAACTGGCCGATTGGTTCCGCGCCATGCAGAAAGGCAACAGTGCCGGCGACCTCGCCGCGCAACTGGCCCTGCTCTCGCACGCCGATCGCGACGAGCCCGGCAACGCGCTGCGCATGATGACGCTGCACGCTGCCAAGGGCCTGGAATTCCGCTTTGTCTTCATCGTCGGCTGCGAAGACGGCACGCTGCCCAACGATGCCGCCATCGACGAAGGCCGCGTGGAAGAAGAGCGCCGCCTGATGTACGTGGGCATCACCCGCGCCAAGGAATTGCTCACACTGTCATGGTCGTCCAAGACCAGGCGCTACGGTGAAATCCACAGCAACCAGCCCAGCCGCTTTCTGCAGGAGTTGCCGCAGGATGACTTGCATTGGGAAGGCAAGGATCCGGAAGCCGACAAGGAAATGGTGCGCGAAACGGCCGAATCGCACATGGCGAAAATTGCCGCCATGCTCGCCGGTCCGTGAACAGCGGCCAGCCTCTGATTTCGCACTACGTGTCGCCGTAGGCCGGGATGAAATCCCAGCATCAGAAGCCAGAAAAAAAGCTTGGATCCCATCCCAGCCTACGCACTCCACCGACGGCGCTGCATGCATCAGGGGCATCCGCACATGACCGACCACCGCTTTACCGACGAGCAGCGAGCAGGGCTGTACCGCGCCATCCACGAGCGCCGCGACGTGCGCTCGCAATTTCTGCCAGAGCCGATTGCGCCGCAGGTATTGGCGCGCCTGCTCAAGGCGGCACATCACGCGCCATCGGTGGGCTTCATGCAACCGTGGGATTTCATCGTCATCGACAGTCTCGATCTAAAGCGTGCGGTAAAAGCGCTTTACGAGGAAGCCAACACCGAAGCGGCCAACCACTACGATGGTGAACGCGCTGCGCAATATCGGCGCCTGAAACTGGAAGGTATCGTCGAAAGCCCGATCAATCTCTGCATCACCTGTGACCGCCAGCGCGGCGGTCCGCACGTGCTCGGCCGCAACACCATGCTGGATACCGATCTCTTCAGCACCTGTCTGGCTGTGCAGAATTTGTGGTTGGCGGCGCGTGCTGAGGGCATTGGCGTGGGCTGGGTAAGCATCGTGGATCCGGCTCAACTGGCGGAAACCTTGCGGCTGCCTGCACACGTTTATCCGTTGGCTTACTTGTGCTTGGGTTACGTCAGCGAATTTTTGCCCAGGCCGGAATTGGAAATCGCAGGTTGGCGCTCGCGTTTGCCGTTGGAACAGTTGCTGCACGCGAATACCTGGGAAGGCGCTCTGGAAAATGAGGCATTGCTGGCGGCCTTGCGCAACGCTTAGGCAGGTTGCGTATTGTGCATCGTGCTAGGTATTGCTCGTCATCCCGGCGAAGGCCGGAATCCAGTCAAAACGCGCTGTGCGCAGCACTCCTGACTTCATCTATGTTGAGTGCTTCGCACGACATGTCTGCACTGGATTTCGGCCTTCGCCGGAATGACGATCCGCCCTGAAACGGCGTCCATATGAATCGGGGGGTGTCGCCAAAGTGATCTAAATCAACCGCTGCTGCTCCAACTCCCGCTTCAAATACGCGTAGTAGATCGGCGCCGCCACCAACCCAGCCAGGCCGAACGCCGCCTCCATCACCAGCATCGCCACCAGCAGTTCCCATGCACGCGCACGAATCTGTCCGCCGATGATGCGCGCATTGAGAAAATACTCCAGCTTGTGGATGACGATCAGAAAGCCCAGCGACGCCACCGCTACCCAGATCGATACCGACAAGCCGGCAATCGTCACTGCTGTATTTGAAATGAGATTGCCGATCACCGGCAGCAGGCCAGCCAGGAACGTAACCACCACCAGTGTCTTGGCCAGCGGCACGTGGATATCCATCAGCGGCAACACGCCGAGCAGGAAGATGCCGGTAGCGCTGGTGTTGATCAGCGAAATCTTGATCTGCGCGAACACGATGCTGCGAAACGCCGCCGCCAGGTGTTGGCAACGTTCGCCCAATGCAGCAGCCAGCGGCCCTACTTGATGCGGTGGGCGCGCGCGACTCAGTGCCACCAGCGCACCCAGCACCAGGCCGAGGATGATGTGCACCAGCACGCGCGCGGTCTCCTTACCCGCGTTCTGCAGACTCATCGCATGCTTGCGAGTGAGTTCCAGCGCCATCACGCGCAGTTCGTCGACGCTGTCCGGCAACCAGTTCGTGAGGGACACCGGCAGCTGTGCGCGTGCCTTCTCCACCAGCGGCATCAATTGCTGCTCCCACAGCATGGCCGGATTGTTGATTTCGTTGCGGAAGAAGCTGATCAGCGCCACGATCAGCGCCGTCAGCAAACCCACCACGATCACGCCCAGCACCGTCACCACCAGCAGGCGCGCGCGTTCGCCGGAAATGCGCCGGCCCAGCAACGGCGTCATCGCGTGCACCAGTTCGTACACCAGCAAGCCCGCCAGCAACGCCGGCAGCAGATGCACGCGCAACACCAGCAGCAGCGCCAGGGCGGACATGACATAGCTGGCAATGCGAATGCCGCGGGTGGAGGAAAGGGCTGCGTGCACGGGGCGGTCCATGGGGGAAGCGCGGTCCCGGCAAGTCTGTCATAAACTTGCGCGATCCTCGCGGAACATCTTTACGCTTGCAGGGTACTTTCCATGATCAAGTCTCTGCCCATGCTGTTGGGCACGCTTCTGCTTTGCGCCTGCGCCAGCCAGGCGCCGCACTCCACGTCGCCCTCTTCGACGGCGACTGCTCCGGCAGCCGCGCCCGCTGCGGCGCCGGTCGTTCCGGCCGACGACAATCTCAACGCCGAGGCCTGGACGCAGACCGCGCTTGAGCATGACCTGATCTACCAGGAAACCTACCGCAGCGCGCAGTCGCAGTTGCTCGCGGCGCTGAAGGACAAGCACTGGGATGCGCTTCCCCCTGACGATCGCATCGCGCCGTACGAAAACCTGAAGCCGGCCGTGATCCTCGACATCGACGAAACGGTGCTGGACAACTCGCCCTATCAGGCGCGCCTGATCCGCAAAGGCGGGGAATTCAACGAAGCCGATTGGGCCGCCTGGTGCAAGGAGGAACGCGCACGCCCCATGCCGGGCGCGGTGGCGTTCACGCAATTTGCCGCCCAGCACGGCATCGCAGTGATCTACATCTCCAACCGCGCACAGGATCTGGATACCGCCACCATCGACAACCTGCGCAAGGCCGGCCTGCCCGTATCCGGTCCGGAAGCCTTCCTCGGGCTCGGCACCATCCTGAGGGGTTGCGACCAGGTCGGCACTGAGAAAAACTGCCGCCGCCAGCTGGTCAGCCAGCACTATCGCGTGTTGATGCAGTTGGGCGATCAGCTCGGCGACTTCGTCACCGTGATGAGCAATACGCCGACCGGCCGCGTCCAAGCTATGGCACCCTATTCGGGCTGGATCGGCAGCCGCTGGTTTGTGTTTCCCAACCCGACCTATGGCTCCTGGGAACCGGCCCTGTTCAACAATGAATGGAGCATGCCGCGCGACCAGCGTCGCCAGGAGAAGATCCGGGGCCTGCATATTGATTGATTAAAATCAATCATTTACAGAGCATATCTTAAAGTGTTGCCTGAAGTAGAAAGGGGCCGTATCATGACCCCGCCGATCCTGCTGACCTCCAATTTCTGCGGGCAAGGCCATTTCCCTTCCGGCGCTGCCGGCATGACCCTGTGAGGCCCAACGCCCGCGGGGTTTTCTTTTTTTTAAGTAAGATGCACCGCGCCCCGCCGTATGGCGCCGCCGTTGTCCTTGCCAGGATGGCAAGCTACTGCCCTCCCTTGCGAGAGAATTCATGCGCTTTCAATTGCTTAGGCATTGCCTACTGGCCCTTGCGCTGTTCGCGCTGGCCGCCTGCCACCAGAAAGAAGAGAACGCCGCCGCGCCCGGAGGCGCCACCCCGGAAGCCGCCGTGCAGGAATCCGTGACGCTGATCAAGGCTGGCGACTTCGCCGGTTTCTGGAAGCACGCCCTGCCCCCGGCCGACTACAACAACCTGCGCGCCGACTGGACCCGCCCGCGCCCTGGCCAGCGCCCGATCACCGACGAAGATCGCGCCCGCTTCGACCAGGCCGTCAAGCAACTCACCGCACCCAACGCGGAAACCACCCTGTACGAGCAGCTGAAGCCCAAGCTCACCCAGATGGAGCAGCAGTACCACGACCAGTTGCCGGTGATGATCGGCATCGGCCAGGCCATCCTCACCACCGGCATCGCCCAAAACAAGACGCTGAAGGAAAACCAGAAGCAGGAGATGCGCGACGCGCTCAACGTGCTGCTGCCATGGGCACAGCAGACACCGTGGTTCGACCAGGACAAGGCCAAACAAGCGGTGGGCGTGGCAGTGACCACTGCTCGACAGCTCGACCTGAAGAGCCCGGACCAGCTCCAGCACATGGATTTCGATACTGCGATGAAGAAGTACGCCATCGCGTACCAGGGCATCAAGCAGTTGCTGGCGATCTACGGGCTTTCCATCGACGACACGCTCGATTCGGTAAAAGTCAGCACCATCGGCATCGACCATGGGCTGGCGCACGTGAAGATCGACTACACCTTGCTGGGCAAACCGCTGAGCGCCGACTCGCAACTGGAGCTGGTGGACGGCCGCTGGTACAACAAAGACATGATCGATGGCGAGCGTGCGCAACACGAACAGCTCATGCATCCGCCCGCGCCGGCCAGCAGCGGCACCGCGCCGGCACTCGCCAGCAGCGCCAAGGCACCCGTCAGCGGCAGTTCCACTGGCACGACGCTGGCGGCCAAGCCCTAAGCCGTACGCAAGGCCCACCGCTAAACTATGCAGATGCCGACTATGACGAACGCGGACCCTAGCTACCGTAGCCGCGCCCCCTGGTGGTTCAACCTCGCCGGGCACCTGCTTGAACCCTGGCTGCGCATTCGGCGCGATCCAGCCGAACCGGCGAGCCTGCTGCAAGGCGATGCGCCAGTCTGCTACGTGATCGAGCGCGACGGATTTTCCGACGCACTGATCCTGGACCGTGCCTGCCGCGAAGCAGGCCTGCCCAGCCCGATGCAGCCGCTGTCTTTCACCCGCCGTCGCCGCTCGGTGTTCGCATTGGCGCGTCGCGATGGCTGGCTGTTCGGCCGCAACCGCAAACGCTCGCCCACGGAGCCGTTCGGCCAACTGGTGCGCGCGCTGGAAGGTTTTCCGGATCGCGATATCCAGATCGTGCCAGTCTCCATCTACGTCGGCCGCGCGCCCACGCGCGAATCGGGCTGGTTCAGCGTGCTGTTTTCGGAAAACTGGGTCATGGTGGGCCGCTTCCGCCGCATGCTCGCACTGCTGCTCAATGGCCGCGACACGGTGGTGCATTTCTCCGCTCCGGTCTCCTTGCGCACGGTGCTGGGCGAGGAAGGCGACGTACGTCCGGAACGCTTTGCGCGCAAGATGGCGCGCGTGATGCGCACGCACTTTCGCCGCATCCGCGCGGCAGTGATCGGGCCGGACCTTTCGCATCGGCGCACCGTAGTCGACGCCGTGCTGAATGCCGAACCGGTACGTGCCGCGATCGCGTCGACCGCCGCCAAGGAAAACATCACTTACGCGAAGTCCTGGCAACGCGCGCACAAGATGACGATGGAGATCGCGGCGGACTACTCGCACCCTGTCGTGCGTTCCGCGTCATTCCTGCTGCGCAACTTCTGGACCAAGCTCTACGACGGCATCACCATGCACCACTTCGACAAGGCCCGCGCCGCGGCGCCCGGCTACGAAGTGGTGTACGTGCCCAGCCATCGCAGCCACGCCGATTACCTGCTGTTGTCGTACCAGCTGCACGACTCCGGCGTGGTGGTACCGCACATCGCGGCCGGCGTGAACCTCAACCTGCCGCTGATCGGGCCGTTTTTGCGACGCGGCGGCGCATTCTTCCTGCGCCGCAGCTTCAAGGGCAATGTGCTGTATTCGGTGGTGTTCAACGAATACATGGCACAGCTGATCGACCGCGGCGTGCCGATCGAATACTTCATCGAAGGCGGGCGCTCCCGCACCGGCCGCCTGCTCGCGCCGCGCGCCGGCCTGCTGGCGATGACCGTGCGCGCGTTCCTGCGCGCGCCACGCCGCCCCGTGCTGTTCCAGCCCGTGTACATCGGCTACGAGAAGCTGATGGAAGGCAAGAGCTACATCGGTGAGCTTTCCGGCAAACCCAAGGAAAAGGAATCGCTGATCGGTCTGCTGCGCGGGCTGGGTGTGCTGCGCCAGCGCTACGGTCATGTCGCCCTGAACTTCGGCGAGCCGATCGAACTGACGCCCTTGCTCGACGCCGCCAGCAGCAATTGGCGCGAAACCACCGGCGACCCGAACAGCAAACCGGAATGGCTCAGCTCGGTGGTCGACCAGCTGGCGGAAAAAATCCAGATCAACATCAATCGCGCGGCGGACGTGAATCCGATCAACCTGCTCGCGCTCGCGCTGCTGTCCACGCCCAAGCACGCGATGGCGGAAAACGATCTGCTCGCCCAGCTGGAACTGCTCAAGGCGCTGCTGGAAGAACTGCCGTATTCGGATCGCATCACTCTTACACCGCTGGCTCCCGACGCCATCATCGCCTATGGCGAGCAGATGAACTGGATCACCCGCGTGCGCCACCCACTCGGCGACGTGCTGACATTGGAAGGCGACCAAGCCGTCCTGCTGAGCTACTTCCGCAACAACGTGCTTCACCTCACCGCCGCTGCCGCGTGGGTCGCCTGTTGTTTTCTCAACAATCGACGCATGTCGCGCGCATCGATCCTTCGCCTGGGCCGCATCATCTACCCGTTCATCCAGAGCGAACTGTTCCTGCCATGGGACGCCGAGGGCTTCGGTACTCACCTGCAAGCCACCGTTGATTTCTTCGTCCGCCGCGGCATGCTCGAAGCCGTCGGCGAAGGCCGCGTGCTCGAACGCGGCCCGGGCCAGGACGATGCCGCCTATCAGCTGCGCACCATCGCGCGCAGCCTGATCCAGGCCTTCGAACGCTACTACATCACCATCGCCGCACTGGCCAAGAACGGCCCACACACCATCACCGGCGCCGAACTGGAGAACGTCTGCACCCTCACCGCCCAGCGCCTGAGCCTGCTCAGCGAACCGCTCGCGCCGGAATTCTTCGACAAGGCGCTGTTCCGCGGCTTCATCCAGAAACTGCGCGAGCGCCGCGTGGTATGGACCGATGCCAACGGCAAGCTCGACTACGACAGCGCACTGGAAGGCATGGTGCGCGATGCGCGCGTAATCCTCGCGCGCGAAATGCGGCATGCCATTCTCAAAATCACAGGCAGCGAAGAAAAAGAAACGCCTCGCGCGGTGGCGGAGGCGGAGCAGACGCCGGTCGCGCCGGAACAGCCGACGGAGCCACCTGCGACGATGAGCACCAGTGAGGAACTGCACGAGCGGCATGTGGCTGCTGAACATCATGAACACGAGCGCGCATCCACCAACAAGGAACACACGCCATGAAGATGCAGCTCAACACCGATGCCATCGATGACGCCACGCTTGCCCTTCTCTACCTGACCTTGCACGACAACGAGCGCGCCTGGAAAGGCCATGACTGGGATGCCATCAACCGCTGCATCAGCGCGGCTTCATCAGCAATCCAGTGGGCAAAGCGAAATCGGTGGCCTTTACCGAGGAAGGCCTGAGCGAAGCCCAGCGCCTCTTTGAAAAACATGTCACGGTTTTAGACGGCCAGACCAAAGCATGAGCAGCAGAAAAGCTTTGGCATAGTCACGATGGTCTATTGACCGCCCGCGCACACCAGGAAGGCTGGAATTCGTCCCGGCCTGGGGCCCTCTATTGGCTCGTCCGCCCTGTACGAAGTGACAAGCCGTGCAACTTGATGCTCGTCAGCATGCGCCTTCTGCGATAGCAAAGGACCAGGGTGAGCAGCAAAAGCTGAACTGCGCCGCAGGCCGTCCTAGCTGTGCCTATGACCTTCAGGAGTTGCGCGCGTTTTCGCCATGCCGCTCACCGACGGCACTAAAGGTAAAAATAGGTCAAGAGCTGACAACAAAATAGGACCTTTTCTCGCGCAGAATTCGTCTTTTGTTGCTTGTGGGCGTTGCGTCATTCTGATCGCGGGGAATCCTTCCACGCCATTGAGGACACGCCATGTTCTGCCTCCCCCGCAAGTTGTTTGGTAAAACGATCCTGACCACCGCTATTGCCTTGAGCATGGCCACCGTGGTTACCGCACAAGACACCACGCCCGCCACAGGGCTTGGACAGTCGTGGCCGAACGCAACCGACGTCAGCACGAATGTGCACTATCACGTGTACCGGTTTGAGCGTGACGGCGTGACGTACATCCAGGTCAACGATCTGCAAGGGCAAGTGCGTGCTGCCATCGCCACTACGCAGAACGACGCATTGACGTTGCCGGTGGGCATGGACGCGCAACACGTCAAGGTCGTTACCGGACCTGCAGCCGCATCGCTGGATGCCACCCAGGTGGTCTACCAGGACAGCGCGATGACGGTGACCGTCCTTCCCCAAGGCGATGGCAGCCTAAACATCATGGCGATGATGGGTGACTGCTCCGATCCAGCGCTGTGCGCGCTGAATCGGGTTGACCAGTGATGATCAGGCGGACAACCCTGATGGTCTTCACCTTGCCCATAGTCGAAGTGGCGCGGCGGCGGCGCGCTGGCTCGCACTGGGTGAACTGGCATCACTCAGCAACGCGGTAAAACGAAGCCCGGCCGAGGTGGTACGCCAACGTGCATTCCCCTGGAATAAGTGTGCCAACAGCGGCAATTCGCTATCGGTGGTGACGCGGGTACCGAGTTTGTCTGCTACGCCCTGCCGGGCCTTCGCCTGCAGAAGGCCATATGCCACCTGCGACTCCTCCCGCATGCTGTCCATGCGCAACGCGACCCATGGGGCGCCGTGGCGTCGCCCCATGCGCAAGGTGAGATGGACGCCGATGCAGGCGGGCGAGGCGCTGAAGTTCGCGGCCGCTGAACAGGCCATGCGATAGAGGGCAACCTGAGACGCCTTGCTCAGAAAACGCAGCCGGTGCCCCGGCGTATCGCAGGAATAGGCGATGCCCGCTTCGCGCAACGCTCTTCCAAGCGTTTCCTCCATCGCTGCCCCCAGCCCGCGTTCGCGCCACGCGCTGGGGTAGATGCTTTCGGCCAGGAGGTAGACCTCTTGCTGGACGTTCCAGAAATCCTGGCTGTAGTCCTCGCGCAGCGCCTCCGGTATGAAGCGCTGCATGACGCGGGTGTAATCCAGGCGCATGATTCCCACGACCCACTCCAGCGCCTGGGAGGTTTGCTGCAACCGATCCTCGCTCAATACCAGGCTATGCTTGGCCACTTGCTGCGTCTGGAAGGTTTCGTGTTGGGACTTCTCAAGCATCTGTGTTTGCGTGGAAAGTCGGGCGCCAAACAGATAGAGAAAGGTGATGAGGGAGGCGAGCAAGGCTTGGATCTGTTGCATGTCGGGGGCTGGCCGCCACCACTCTACGATTAAACAGATGCTGATCAGGCAAAGCGTTCCGCCAAAGACACAGACTCGCCATCCGTGCTTGAGCGTCAACCCCAGCGCCGGCAAAAAGAGCATCAGCATCACGAAAGCTTTGAGGGTTCCGTCGGCGACGCGATACAGCGCCGCCAGTACCCCTACCAACATGACGGCCATGACAACATCGCGCGTCGCCGGGTTTGTGGCGACCGCTCGCCATGAAAAGAGTGAACGTAATGCTTCACGTGGATGAATCCAGGCGATGACCACCCATGGCGTCACCATAAGCAAGACCAGATAGAGGTCAATAAAGATCGAAAAGGCAGCTCCCGATGGCATGCGATACGGACCACTTCGTAAATGGATCGTGGAGATGATCGCAAAGCTTGCCGTCGCCCACAGCACCGACAATAGGAGCGTGCAATACAGAAGCTTTCTGACATCGACCAAATCGCGGGAAGGAAAAAGCCCGGCACGCGTGCGAAACCACCACACGACAGGCATGGCTAGCGCAATGGGCGGCATCGACGAAAGCACTGCCGCAGTCAAACCCCAGTCATCGATATATCCAAGATAGCGATAGGCAAGCGGCACCACCTCGCCCACCACCAACGCAGGCCAATAGCGATAAGGCACCAACAAAAGGCAAGCGATGCGTAACCCCGCCGCAAACGGCCAAGGCGCATTCGATAGCGTTCCCACAACCACCAGATAAGCCAGCGCATAACCTAACGCCACCCCAAGGTGCGCCAACCAGCGATGAGCCTGCCATTTTTTTTCCACCAGCGTACTGAGCATCGTTATCCTTGCCTGCGATGAAGCCATGCCACGTGCAACGCTCCTTCAGCATGGGGTTCCAATCATGCGATGGGGTCGGCGACAGCCGGCGACTGTGCCAATCCTTCAAGCCTAAGACGATTGAGACGTATCGCTCTGTCAGTAAAGGTTGACGCTGTTTGCAGGGCATGGACGGATAGTTTTTTCGCCAGCCAGCATGCAGCATGCATGTCACTTCCGCTTGGCCGCTGCATGCGCATCTACCACCCGGCCGTGAGGCCCGGTGCGCTGCGACTCAAAAAGCAAGCATTGCTACTTCACTCTTCAGTTGTTGATATATGGAAGTCGCGCGCTGACCAAGCGGAACTCATGTTTCACCATCGACAGGGCAAGGACAGGGGTGATCTGCCTGATTCCAAATCACATTGATCGGTTGGTTACCGGCGACGATCCGGGCCGTGTATGCATCGAGCCGGTACAAGACCGATAGGAAGATCGAGACAGTCTCTCGCCGAACGTGGTTGAGGCAAGTTGATGGCAGGGCTTCATGAAGCCGTCGCGCGCTTCTAGATGAGCTTAGCCATCGCGCATGAGGGTATTGATGGAAGTGCCACAGGTCGCTCAGCCTGAATCAGGCCATTGATCAGGGGTTGGCTACGCCCTGACCTAGCACCTTGCCGTTGACGTTCAAGCCATACAACGATTCCGGCGTGTCGTGATACGCCTTGCGCGTCCCCGCAACCGAACCTTTGAAGCGCGGATCCTGCGGACGCTCATGCGCATTCATGAAATACGCCACGTCCCACGCATCCTGGTCAGTGAGCATATTGCCGCGACCCAACGGCATATTGGCCTTGATAAAGCCGGAGGCGTTGTCGAGCCGTTCCATGCCGGCGCCCCAATTGAAGGATTGCGCACCCCATAGCGGAGGGAAGATCGTGCGGTCGGCAACGCGCTGGCCTTGGCCGTTGTCGCCGTGGCACAGCGCGCAATCGCGCTTAAACACTGCTTCGCCGCGAGCGTAATCAGGCGTTTGTGCCGGCTTGGGTAATTTCAGGTAGCCGTGTCCCGGCGGTGCGACACCGATCGGTTCGTTTTTCGACATCCAGTAGGCATACGCTTCCAGTGCCACCAGCACGTCATCACCTAGCGGCGGCGCCTTGCCGTTCATGCTGTACTGGAAGCAGCCCTGCAGGCGTTCGGCAAATGTGTTGACGTGATGATTCTTGGCGCGATACGCGGGATACATGGGGTAGGCACCCCACATCGGTGCACTGTGTGCAAGACGGCCAGCATCGAGATGGCAGTTTTCGCAATTCAGTTGATTGCCGACATAGGTTTTGGCGTAGCGGCTGGTGTCGGTAAAGACCTGCCTGCCCAGTGCGATCTGCTTGCCGAATTCGTCATTGGGTATCGACGATTCCGCCGGCGGTTCGAAAGAGCCAACTGGCTTTGGCGCTGGGGCTATGGCGGTTGGCGCATGTGATTCTGAGGATGCCGCTGGCGGCTCAGGCTGATGGCACGCCGCAAGTGCAAGCGATACCGTTATCACCATCCATTGCCAGCACCTCATGGCTGCGACTCCTTCGTCAACGTCGCGGGCTGCACGGCGTACCACGCGCTGATCGCGGCGATATCGGCCTCACTCAACTTACCGGCAACGGTCTGCATCAATTGCAACGGATCGTTGCGCCGGGCTCCTTGCTGCCAGGCATGCAACTGATTACTGAGATAAAGCGCGGATTGCCCGGCCAGCGGCGGAAAATGATCGCCAACACCCATGCCGCCCGGACCATGGCATTGCTCGCAAGCGGGCATGCCTTTTGACCAGCGTCCGCGCGTCGCGAGCGTTTGCGCGAGTTGTGCATTGCCGTTCGAAGCTGCCGCCGGCAACGTCGTCGACGGTACCGGCAATTTGGCGTAGTAAGCGGCAACGGCATCGCGCTCTACATTCGTCAAACCGCTTGCCACTGGCTGCATGGTGGCATTGACGCGCGAGCCGTTGGCGAAATCGTTCAACTGCTTGCGCAAGTACGCCTGCGGCAATCCCGCCAGACGCGGGAAGCCGGCTGCCGCCTGTCCGCCACCATCCGCAGCATGGCAAGCCATGCATGGCGCCACGCCGTGGCCGTTGCCTTGCCTGGCCAGCGTGGCGCCATCCGGCGCATCCGCGCGCGCGGCATTCGCCATCAGCGCGCCGCACACAAACAACGCGATGCGCAGCGCACTCATGGCTGCGCCGGCTGGAAGCCATACTTGCGATAGATCGCCTGTGCTTCGGCGGAAGCCATGAAGGCGAGGAAATCCTTGGCAGCCTGTTCGTGCGGCGCATCGTTCATGCGTGCCGCGGTGTACGTGGCCGTGACGTTCTGCGCCGCCGGTATCGCAACCGTTTCCACCGGATGATGCAGCACCTGCTGCTGGAAATACGCTTCGGTCGACCACACCGGCGCCGCATCCGATTCGCCCTGCAGAATGCGCAGCGGCGATTCGCGATGATGGATGCGCGTGAGATACGTGCTGCCGTCCTTCACTTTGTGGTCCATGATGGCGCGGTCCAGCGCATCGCCACCGGCCTTGCGATAGCTGGCTTCGATCTGCCTGGCGATACCTTCCCACTGCGGATTGGGCATGCTGACGCGTATGTCGGCTCGGCCAAGATCCTGCAAGCCTTCGATGTGCTTGGGATTGCCCTTCGCCACCATGATGGCCAGCGGATTGCGTGCGTAGTCGATCGTATCGGCAAACCAGCCGTGCTGCTTTTGCAGTTCGCCGATCGAACCTTTGCCGCTGGTGAAAATGTCCGGCTTCAACGCAATACGCAGATTGCCCATCACCAGCGAGCCGGTTTCGATCTGCTTGGCCAGGATGCCTGGCGGCAAGGTTTCCACGAACACGCGCCGATACCGTGGATAGCGTTGCTTGAACGCTTCCACCAGATCGTGCACCACCATGAATTGATTGCCGGCGAAGAACACCGTCAACTGCGGATCGGCAAGGTCGCCATGCAGATCGGCAATGGCATCGAACGGCGGCACCGAGAACGACACGCCGCCTGCCGGCGCCGGATTCCACGGTGGCAGATAGTTCGACTGGGCGGCGCATGCAACACCGCAGGCAACCGCCAGCAATGCCGCCAGCGACAGTTTTCCATAACGCAATGACATGAGTCTGGCGCTCCGGCTTAAAGCGGCATCAGGACATAGCCCTGCTGTTCCAGCTCGGTAATCGTGGTCAGCGCGGACAAGCTGATCGTCACGTCCTTGCCGGCCCACTCATTCGGATAGTGATGCTCGGCCATCGCCTGGCCGCATACCGCCACATCCACGCCCGCCTTGTGCAATTGCGCGATCACGGGAAGGTTGGGGTTGGCCACGCCGAACTGCGCCTTGTAGTGCTCATCGTCGAGCACGACCGGGGTGGCCGGACCGTAGGCCACGGCCACGAATTTCAGATGATCCAGCGGCACGCCGGCGGAGGCGTAAAGGTTCACGGTACGCGCCACGCGCTCCAGTGCGGGGTTGACCTCACCGGGCTTCTCGCTGCCCTTGGTCAGCGAAAACACCACTTTGTACGTGTTCGCCGGATTGGGCTGATACGCCGCCTTGGGCAAGGAATGGTAATTGCCGGCCGCGGTGATCACTTGTGGTGCTGCGCCCTGGGCCGCTACTGCGGTGCAAGCGAGCAGGCCGATGCTGCAAAACAGCGAAATCGAAGGCTTCATGTTCTCGTCCCGTCGTGAAGTCAGCGCGAAGGCTACGCCGGCCGGCGCCATCAGGCCACTTCATGTTGCCTATATGACAGATAAGGCCGATTTATTCGCTCGATGCATCCTGTACCATGCGCGCATGAGCGAGCAGCCCACCACCCATTTCGGCTTCCGCGACGTGCCGGTCGCCGAAAAACAGAAACTGGTCGGCCAGGTATTTACCTCGGTCGCCCGCAATTACGACCTGATGAACGACCTGATGTCGTTCGGCATCCACCGCGTGTGGAAACGCTACTTCGTCAGCATCAGCGGCATTCGCCCGGGCGATCGCGTACTGGATCTGGCCGGAGGTACCGGCGATATCGCGGCGCTGGTCAAACCGGTCGTGGGCGACAAGGGCGACGTGGTGGTAGGCGACATCAACGCAGCCATGCTCAGCGTCGGCCGCGATCGCATGACGGATCGGGGGATGGTGTCCGGCCTGCGCTGGACGCAGTTGAACGCCGAGGCGCTGCCCTTTCCGGACAACAGCTTCGACGCGGTGACCATGGCCTTCGGCCTGCGTAACGTCACCGACAAGGACAAGGCGCTGGCCGATATCTGCCGCGTGCTCAAACCCGGCGGCCGCGCCTTGGTGCTGGAATTTTCCAAGGTGCGCAACGAGCTTTTCAGCAAGCTGTACGACTTCCATTCCTTCCAGGTGCTGCCGCGGTTGGGCCAGTTGTTCGCGCGTGATGCAGGCAGCTACCAGTACCTGGCCGAGTCGATCCGCAAGCATCCGGATCAAGACATGCTGAAGGGCATGATGGAGAACGCGGGCTTCGAGCGCGTGGAAGTGCGCAATCTCAGCAATGGCATCGTGGCGATCCATCGCGGCTACAAGTTCTGATTGAACCGCGCGCCATGGCCATCATTCCCGCTCTCGCGGGAATGATGCCTATGTGGGGCCGGGATTTCATCCCAGCCTACGCATCAGGCGACGCGCAGATCTTCCAGCAGTACGCCCTGCTGCAGCGTCTCCTGCTCGTGGTCGGCATCCCGCCAGGTTTCCAGTAACCCGGCCTCGTACCAGCGACGCATCGAAGACAAGGCCAGCATGCGTTGCACGTAAGCCTTGCACGCATCATCAACGGCAAGGTTATAGCTCTGGATGCGGAAGACCACCGGCGCATAGAACGCATCGACGGCGGTGAAGGCGTGGCCGGCCAGAAAGGGACCACCGAAGCGCTGCAAGCCTTCGTTCCATAGCTCCTGCAAGCGTGCAACGTCACGTGCGAGGCCAGGCGGCATGTCATGCAAGCGCATGCGAATGCCGCAATTCATCGGGCAGCGCGAACGCAGTTCCTGGAAACCGGCATGCATCTCCGCCGCCGCACTGCGCGCCCATGCCCTGGCGCGCGCATCAGCCGGCCACACGCGCGGATGGCTTTCCGCCACGTATTCGACGATGGATAGCGACTCCCACACCACCGTATCGCCATCATGCAGGCACGGCACTTTGCCGGTAGGAGAAAAATTGCGAAAGGCGTCCCAGCTCGCCGAGGTGCCGCCGTGGAATGGCGTAAGTTTTTCCTCGAACGGAATACTCAGCTCCGTCAGCAGCACCCACGGCCGCAGCGACCAGGAGGAGTAATTCTTGTTGGCGATGTAGAGCGTGTACATCCAGCTTTCTCCCAAGGCGAGTCGATCAAGCGATGATCCATGCGGCATGCATGGCGATTCAACATTCCTTGGCGGCGGCCGGTTCCACCGGCATGGCCGGCGCTGGCGCGCGCCGCTTGGCATTGGCCAGCGCAACGCCGCCCACGGTAATCGCGCCACCGAACAGGGTCAGCCAGCCCGGCTGCTCACCCAGCCACACCCAGCCAATCAGCACGGCAATCGGCGGTGAGAAATAAATAAAGCTGGTGACCTGCGACGCCGGCGCACGCTTCAATGCCGCGTTCCAGGTGAGATATCCGACGAAGGTCGGCGCAATGCCCAGCCATATCAGCGCAGCGATGTGCGACCAGGGCGCCAGCGTCAAGGCATGCGGCAAACCGAGGCCGAACGGTACGGCGCCCAAGGTGCCGGCGAGAAAGCCGAATGTCGTCACACCAATCATGTCGTTGCGCGCGAACAACGGCTTCTGCCCAACGAAGAACACGGCGGAGGCGAGCACGCTGATCAACACCAGCGCCGCCATCGGCTGGAAGCGCACTTGCTCGCCGCTGGTGAGCACCACCAGCACCACGCCGAGCAAGGCCACGCCGAGACCCAGCGCGCTGCGCGGCGTGATGCGCTCGCCGATCCACAACGCCGACAGTGCAGCGGTTACCGCCGGCACCAGGGAAATCAGGATCGATGCCGTGCCGCTGGCGATACGCGTTTCCGCATAGTTGAGGCACAGGTGATAAGCCGTGAGGCCGAACACACCCAGCACTGCGAGCTGCAGCCAATCGCTGCGCCGGGGCAGCGCGGCGCGGCGTGCCCGCAGCAAGACCACGAAGCACAGCGAGCCGATGGCCAGACGCGCCAGCGCCACCTCGCCAGGGGTGAAGGAGGCCAGCGCATACGCGATCGCCGCGTACGCGGACGACCAGGTAACCAGTGCAATGGCAATGTAGATGAGCGCACGCCCGTCGAGGCGCTCGTGACTGTTCATGGGTCGATCCACATGGAGAACCGGGATGAGATAAATCCTAGCCTTAGGCTGGCGAGTGAGGAATAATGCATCCGAAGTCCATCCCCATGTTTCGCCATCGATCGAAATAGCAACCCGTGGCCGTGACCTACGAATCGAAACCCGATTGGGACGCCAAGGATTGGCAGTTGCTCGAAGCCCTGCAACAGGATGCCCGCACGGGCTACGCCGAGCTGGGCCGCAAGGTGCGGCTGTCCGCGCCGGCGGTGGCCGAGCGCATCAAGCGCATGGAAGAAGCCGGCATCATCGCCGGGTACCGCGCCGTGGTCGAACCCAAGCGCATGGGTTTCGGCATCGAAGCGATGGTGCGCGTGCGTTGCGACGGCGGCACCTGCGCGCGCATGGGCAAGCTCGTCACCGACATCCCGGAAGTGCTCGATTGCCGCCGCCTCGCCGGCGAAGATTCGGCGCTGCTGCGCGTGGTGGCGATGTCGATCAATCACCTGGAATCCGTGCTCGATCGCTTGTTGAAAATTCACTCGAGTGTCAGCACCACCACCTTGATCGTGCTGCAGACACCGCATGCGAACCGCGCCATCACACGCGGCATGTGGGATGCGGCGCGTTCGCTTTCTGAAGACCGAGTTCGCTGATCGCAGCGACGCGCAGGCTGGGATGATGATTCCAGCCATCCGACAACTTCCGAATGCCGGAATTTCATTCCCGCCCACATGCCAAGGACAACCATGCGCACGATGTATCCCGAGATCGAACCGTATCGCACGCATCGCATCGCGGTGGATAGCCGGCATACACTCTACGTCGAAGAATGCGGCAACCCGGAAGGCTTGCCGGTAGTCTTCCTGCATGGCGGCCCGGGTGCCGGGCTGGCGCCGTATCACCGCCGCTTTTTCGATCCGCAACGCTATCGCATCGTGCTGTTCGACCAGCGCGGCGCGGGGCGTTCCACGCCGTTTGCCGATCTCACCGACAACACCACCTGGCACCTGGTGTCGGATATCGAAGCCATTCGCGAGCAGATGGCTATCGAGCGATGGGTGGTGTTCGGCGGCTCGTGGGGCTCCACGCTGGCACTTGCCTATGCGCAGACGCATCCCGAACGCGTGCTGGGCCTGGTCTTGCGCGGTATTTTCCTGTGCCGCCCGGAAGAGGTCCGCTGGTACTACGAAGAAGGTGGCGCATCGTGGATCCTTCCCGAAAAATGGCAGCGCTACGCCGCAGCCATACCGGAAGAAGAACGCAGCCACATGCTGGAAGCGTATTGGAAGCGGCTCACCAGCGACGACGAAAACGTAAGGCTTCGAGCCGCCAAAACCTGGGGTGCGTGGGAAGGCGCCGGCATCACGCTCGAAGAAAGTCCGGAAACCGAGGCAAGCTTTGCCGCGCCGGAAGTGGCGCTCAGCCTCGCACGCATCGAGGCTTACTATTTCCGCCAACATGCGTTCCTTGAACCCGGACAGTTGCTGCGCGAGGTGGAGAAGCTGCGCCATATTCCCACCACCATCGTGCACGGCCGCTACGACATCATCTGTCCGGTCAAGAACGCGTTCGATCTGGCGGCGGGCTGGCCGGAGGCGGATTTCCACGTTGTGCTCGCCGGGCACGCGGCGTCGGAACCGGCGATTGTCGATGTGCTGGTGCACGCGACGGATCGGCTGGCTGACCGCTATGTTTGAATCGGTTAAGGCAACACTGATCACGTATCGCCATCGTCATGATGCCTGGAAGGCTCGCAGGGTATGTCGCGTGGCGCGGCGCAGCCTGCGGGCCTTCCAGACATCACCCCATCACTTTGAATTCAACCTGTTGGGGCCAGCCCTGTCTGTCCGCATGCCGCAGGTCCCCGTCTCGACGATGCGCCAGTCTGCCTTCGCCGACGGCCCTGTGGCCTGCGAACAGACAGGGCTGGTGACGACGGCGATACGTGATCAGTGTTGCCTTAAGCCGCCCTCGCCGTGATCGGCAGGCCAAGCTGGTGCCGATGGATGATGCCCCATTCGGGATAGTCGGCACCGTGCAGTCGAATGTCCTTGAATCCAACCTCGCCGAGTTGCCGAACCAAATCGCTGTACGAATAGATTCGCAGCTCCAGAGTAGAGCCGTCGCCACCATGGAAACAAAGATTGTTGAATCTCTGCTCCCTGCCATCTTCTGTGACGTTCACAAGAACGCGATGGGAACCGTCTCCCTCGATTCGGTAATCGTGAAGCTCCGGATAATGCTCGATCGTTTTCTCGTGAAAACCATACGGCACGGTGAGCACGAGGAGACCTCCGGGCTTCAATAGCGCGCGCAGATTGCTCAGTGCGCGCCCAGTCGGACCATCCACATGCTCCAGGACATCGGAGCTGACGATAAAATCGAATTGACCAAGGTAATGCTGAGCCGGTGCGCGGATATCCAACATGGGCCTGGTGTGGAAGAAACTGTTGAGGTAGTTGAACTTTTGCCGTAAGACATGGGCATATACACCCGAATCGCTCATGCCTATCCCCCTGAGGCTTTTTCGCCTGGGGATTTGCGCAAGGACGCGAACCTGACCATCGCCATCCAATTCAGATTGCAGGGCTGCCACGGTCGCGCGGAAACGCAGCGTTGATCCGCAAGCGGCGCAACTGCGCATTTCACGCTCGGACAAAACCTCAATGGGAGCTATAAGACGGAAACCGCAGATATTGCAGACCGGCCTTTCCATTGTCGGGGTCTTTATAGGCAAGGCATGATGGCGAATGCCTCGAACCAAGTGTCGAATGCGGTGAAATATGTACATGTTGGCTCCCTTCATAGCACATTGATTCTATTGGCCTGACGAGGCAATCATCAGCAAAAGGCAGGCCGCGCGCGCGCCTCCGATCTTCCGCCATGCGCCAGAATAGAATCTCGGTGGCATACTCGCCGCTCCCGATTTCCCATGGAAGCCGCACGATGTCCCCGCTTCGTACCCTGGCTCTTGGCGCGCTGGTCTTGCCGATGGCCGCCTATGCCAACGATCCCTACTCCTATGCCCAACCGGACGAGGTGCGTGTCAGTCATCTCGACCTGAAGCTCAAGATCGATTTTCCGCAGCGCAAGCTCGATGGCCAGGCCACGCTGACGCTGGATTGGAAGGATCCCCAGGCGGCTTCGCTGGTGCTGGATACGCGCGATTTGAGCATCGCGAGCGTCGAATCGGTGGACGCAAGCGGCAAAACTGCCACGTTGAAATACGCGCTGGCGCCGCGCGACAAACAGCTTGGCAGCAAGCTCACCATCCAGGCGCCGCAGCATCCGCATGAAGTGCGCATTGTCTACACCACCTCGCCGAACGCGAGCGGCCTGCAATGGCTGCCGCCCGCGCAGACGGCAGACAAGAAGCTGCCTTTCATGTTCTCGCAATCCGAATCCATCCATGCGCGCTCCTGGGTGCCGCTACAGGATTCGCCGGCCATTCGCTTTACCTACGAGGCGCAAGTCACCGCGCCGAAGGACATGCGCGTGGCAATGAGCGCGCCGAATGATCCGCAGCATCCGTTGAATGGCGATTTCAGCTTCAAGCAGACGCATCCGATTCCTTCTTATTTGCTGGCCATTGCGGCCGGCGACCTGGCAGTGAAAGAAACCGGCCCACGCTCGGCGGTCTATGCGGAGCCTTCCGTGGTCGGCAAGGCCGCGCATGAATTCGAAGATACCGAAAAGATGATCGCCACCGCCGAGCAGTTGTACGGCCCGTATCGCTGGGGCCGCTACGACCTGCTGGTGCTGCCGCCGAGCTTTCCCTACGGCGGCATGGAAAATCCCAACATGACCTTCGCCACTCCGACCGTGCTGGTGGGCGACAAGAGCCTGGTCTCGCTGGTCGCGCATGAGCTGGCGCACTCCTGGTCGGGCAACCTGGTGACCGCGGCATCGTGGCGCGACATCTGGCTCAACGAAGGCGTCACCACGTACGTGCAGGGCCGCATTACCGAAGCGCTGTACGGCAAGCGCCAGGCCACGGAAGAAGACCTGCTCAGCATTCACGGCCTACAACGCGAACTGCGCAAGATGCCGGAGAATGCGCAACGCCTTGCACCCAAGCCCGGCAACATCGATGCGGACGACACGCTTTCCGACGTGGCGTACAGCAAAGGCTCGTGGTTCTTGCGCACGCTCGAGCAACGCTTTGGCCGCGAAGCCTTCGACAATTATCTCAAAGGCTATTTCGACCACTTTGCCTTCCAGAGCATCACCACCGAACAGATGCTCGATTATTTGAAGCCGAACCTGATCGACAAATACCCGGGCAAGATGAGCTGGGATGAAGTGAAGGCATGGGTATACGACGCCGGCATACCCAAGAACGCGCCGATCCCCGATTCGCTGCGCTTCGATAACCTCGATAAGGAGCGCACCGCGTTCCTCGCTGGCACGCTGCGCGCCGGCAAACTCGATGCCAAGGACTGGAACACGCAGGAATGGATGTACTTCCTGGACGGCCTGCCGGACACGCCGCCGCTGGCCAAGATGCAGGAACTCGATTCAGCCTGGCATCTCACTGGTACACCGAACGCCGAAATCGGCATGCGCTGGTACGTGCACGCGATTGCTGCCGGCGACAAAGCCGCCTGGCCGGCTGCAGCGGAACACATGACGCGCATCGGCCGCCTGTATCTCACCATGCCGGTATATCGCGCCTTGAGCAAAACGCCGGATGGACTGGCCTTTGCCGAGCAGGTGTATGCGAAAGCCAAGAACGGCTATCACCCGCTGACGCAGCAGGCGGTGGAGGCGCTGTTTGCGAAGGCTGGAAAACACTAGTGCTCGCCGCAAACTTGCCGTGAACGGCAGGGGCGGGATGAAGCAGCCTCACGATCAATCCCGACATCGCGGCAAGCTCGGACAACCCCACAACCTTCCCCTGCCATGCAGGGGAGGAAGCAATCTCTCTCGCATGGCCTGGATACGCGCCTTATGAACATCAACAGCACCCGCCCCCTCTGGCAACGCCTGCTGATCCGCCGCCTGAAATTCATCGGCATCATCGCCGCGCTCATCATCGTGGTGGGCGGCGGCAGCTATCTGTTTGCACCGCAATGGCTGGTGAAAGCCAACTTCTATCGGCAAGCGATGGCGGCGCAGCTGGAAAAGAAAGCCGTCCAAGCCGGCGACACCCGCTGGGTGTACTACGAAGGTGGCCAGGGCCCCACCATCGTGCTGCTGCACGGCTTTGCGGCGAGCAAGGAAGTGTGGCTGCCGGTGGCGCCATTGCTTACCGCGCATTTCCACGTGGTGATCCCTGATCTTCCTGGCTGGGGCGAGTCCTCGCGCAATGCCGGCGCCAGTTACAACATCGACAACCAGGCCGAGCGCCTGAACGATTTCATCCAGACGCTCCACCTGCAACACGCGCTGATCGTGGGCCATTCGATGGGCGGTGCGATTGCCGGCGTGTATGCCGCCGAGCATCCGCAAGATGTCGCGGAGCTGGCGCTGGTCGATTCATTCGGCCTGAAGTTCAAGGAAAACGAATTCGCCAAGGAAGCGATGAGCGGCAAGAACATCTTCGACTATAACGATCGCGCCGGTTTCCTGCGCGCGAATGCGTGGGCATTCGAACGCGTGCCGCACATCCCTGGTCGCTTCATCGACGTGTTCGTGCAGGAAAACATCAAGAACCGCGCCTTCATCGACAACACCTTCAACGAATTGCGCGAGAACTCGCAGGTGCTGTCCCTGCAGACGCGGCTCGACAAGCTCACCATGCCGGTGCTCGGCATGTGGTGCCATGACGACAAGATCATCGACATTTCCGCACTGGAGAGCCTGCGTACCGGCCTCACGCATGCGCCGTCGATCAGCACCAGCATCTTGAACGGTTGCAATCATATGCCGCAGATGGAAAAGCCGCAGGCGTTCGCGCAAGTGTTGACGAATTTCATGCTCGCGCACTGAGAACGCATGGCCACCATGCAGACCTTCGACAGTGCCCGTCATTGCGGCATGGTGCCGTGCCGCGTGGTAGCGATGGCGACGGCAAATCGCCACGTGCGAAGGTACGCCGTGCAAGATGATGCCCAAGGTGCCTGAGCAGGCGCTGGCGCAAACGCAAGCGTGGATTTGACCGCGGCACCGCGTGCAAGATGCTGGGGCCGCGTGTCGCCGACCCCAACTCGCGGGCGTCAGCCGCCTGTGGCGAATCCCGGATACAGCGTCATGCCGCCGTCGACGAACAATGTGGTGCCCACGACGTAATCCGAAAGATCCGAAGCCAGCCATACCGCCGCGCGCGCGATGTCTTCCGGCTCGCCGATGCGCCCGTAAGGCACCAGCGTCATCAGGCTTTTGTAGGCTTCGGGCGTATTCCATGCCGAGGTATTGATCGGCGTACGAATCGCACCGGGTGCAATAGCGTTGACGCGGATGCGATGCGGCGCCATCTCCTGCGCCAGGCTTTCCATCAATAGCTTGATGCCGCCTTTGGAGGTGGCGTAGTTGGCATGGCCCGCCCAGGCAATTTCCTGGTGCACCGAACTCATGCAGATGATTTTTCCCGCCGCGCAGGAAACGTCCGGAACGATCCCGCGACGCAGAAATTCGCGAACGGCTTCGCGCGCGCACAGGAACTGACCGGTAAGGTTGACGTTGAGCACCGTGTGCCATTGCTCCAGCGTCATCGCCGGGAAGGCGCAATCGCGTTGCAGGCCGGCATTGTTGACCAGGATATCGAGCGTGCCAAAACGCGCGATTACCTCGCGGAACATGGTGGCGACCTGCTCTTCGGAAGAGACGTCGGCGCGGTAAGCCTCTGCACTCGCGCCTTGGGCACGGATGGCCGCGACGACGTCATTCGCTGCCTGATCGCCGGTCACGTAGTTGACCGCGACATCGGCGCCGGCCTCACCCAGCGCGATCGCCACCGCGCGACCGATGCCGGAGTTGGCGCCGGTCACCAGCGCCCTCTGCCCCTTCAAGGTTTTGGGTATCAACAAAGGCGGCGCGGTGGAGCGTGTTACGGGCGTGGTGGTGTTCATGCTGGCCATCCTCGTCGTTGCCAAGGACGAAGCCTGTCGTCAGTGCCGTTGATTCGACGTGAGCGGCGTGACGATGCGATGTATCGATGCTACGCCGTGGCCGCCGCGCATGCCTCGTTGGCCGGATGCTCGGGTTTCTCATGGAGCAACAGGCGCGTGACGCCATTGGTCCAGCCGAAGCCATCCTGCAAGGGATATTCACCGCCGCCGCCACCGACCGCGCCGCCCGGTGGCACCACCAGCACGTATTTTTCGACCAGCTTGCTTTCGCGCTCGTACAGGCTGCCCACGGTTTGCAGCCAGCGGTGCGCGATCTCCTCGCCCAACGCATGCAAGCCGTAGCGGCGCAGGCCGCAGATGGCCAACCGCTGCAGCGGCGCCCAGCCGTTCGGCTTGTCCCATTGCTGCCCTGTTTTGCAGGCGGTGGCGCCCAGGCCGCCCTCTTCCATCAGCTGCGTGCGCAACGCTTCGGCCACCCGTACGGCTTGGTTTTGATTGGCCACGCCGACGTACAACGGCGCGCTGGCCGCCGCATTGATCGCTTCGCGCGGCGCATGGCGCTGCCAGTCGTAATCGAGAAAGCTGCCGGCGGTTTCATTCCACAACACGCGATTGATCGCTTCCCGGCGACGCTGCGCACGCAGTGCGAAAGCATCCGCCTGCTTGCGTTGGCCATCGGCACGGCTGAGTTCGGCGATCTGCCATTCCAGGTAATACAGGAAGGCATTGAGATCGACCGGCAGGATGGCGGTGGTGCGAATGGTTTCGAGCTTGCCCTCGTCGCACCAGCGTGAACTGAAATCCCAGCCCGATGCGGCACCGGCACGCAGGTCGCGATAGACCTCCGTGCTGGGCCGCGTGCTGCGGCGTGCGGTAAGCACGTCCTCCAGGTGCGATTCTTCGCGCGGTGTATCGCGATCGTCCCAGTAACGATTGAGCAGGCTGCCATCATCCAGCTTCACGCAATGACGGTGGGCATCATTCGGCCGCAGCGCTTCGGCGCCATCCATCCAGTAGTCGTATTCCTTGCACAGCTGCGGCAGCCAGGCGACCGCCTCATCCACGCCATGCTGTTCGAACAAGCCCACCATCAAGGCGAAAACCGGCGGCTGCGAACGGCTCAAATAATAGGTTCGATTGCCATTGGGAATGTGGCCGTAGGCGTCGATCAGGTAGGCGAAATTGCTCGCCATGCAATGCAACAGGTCGTGACGCCCACTTTCGGCCAGGCCAAGCATGGTGAAGTAGGAGTCCCAGTAATACAGCTCGCTGAAGCGCCCACCCGGCACGACGTAGCAATTCGGCAACGGCAGTAGCGACGACTTCGGCGGATGCAAGTCCGGACGACGCGTCAACACGTCCCACAGGCTGTCGATGTGTTCGCGCAAAGGTTGCCCGGGTACGGATACATAATGGCTGCGGTGCACCACGGGCGCATCGAAATGTGCATGCACGAACGCGGCGAGATCAAAATCCGGCTGGCCGCGTTGCTCACGGTACAACGCAAGAATGCGCTCGGGCTCACCCTTCGGCGCGCAGTCGACAAAGGTCTTGCTGTCGGCGAACACGCGGTTCATTTGCACGTCGACGAACAATTCCTGATAGCGGTCCGCCGGCGTCAGCGTATCGGCGGGTGCCACGCCTGCGGGCTTGATGCGTGGACTTGCGAGAGGCTGCGTGTTCATCACCGAAGTTTGCGCCGATTGGCAGTCGCCATGCTGGGCGAATCGCCACCCAAGTACAAAACGCTACGAACATGCCCGTGGAGCGCGGGTGAAGTCGCGGGTGATTCAAACCAGCCAGGGTACGAACGCTTCAATGCCGGGTGAGCTTGGCATCAGGCGTTTATTGCTGTTGCGGGAGTACCGCATGCATAGGGTGGATTTCGAAGCGGAATCCGCGTTCGGCCTTCATCACGGGATCGCCATGGATCAACGGCTCAGGTGCCATGTCGTCGGGCAGTTGCATGACGAGTATGCCGTACGCCGCCGCAGGATCCATCACCGGCCCGAACACTACGGCATAGCCTCTGCCCATCTGTTCGCGCCAATAATCGGCATGGTCTTTCATCAACGCACGTTCCTCCGGCGTGATGTCGGCGGGGAAGGTGGCGCGCGGGCCATGCAGCTTGCAGAAGAAGTGGCGCATGGCGCTAATCGGCGACGTCGGCGATCAGGCGATCCAGTTCGGCTTTCAACAACGCGCCGTTCTGGCGCAGCCAGTCACGCTGTTCGCGCCAATCCGGGAAAATCGCTTCCACGTGCGCCCAGAAACGCGGCGAATGGTTGCGTACCTTCAGATGGCACAACTCGTGCGCGAGCACGTAGCGCAAGGCGGCGGGGGGCGCGAGCGCCAGTGCGAGATCCAGATTGATGCGATCGCGCGTATCCAGGCTGCCCCACAGGCTTTTCATCGGGCGAATGCGCAAGGCGGTTGGCGCCAGTCCCAGTTGCGGTACGTAGCCGGCGAGCCAGCGCGACACGTCGCGGCGGATCTGCGTTTCGAAATACGACGCGAGCAAACCGCGCGCAACAGGCAGTGCACGGCTATGCGGACGTGGAATTTCCAGCGTGATGCCACCGTCGTGAGCGACCACGCGCGGATAGGCGCCCTCGGCCCAATCCAACGTGATGGCCTCGCCGCGGAAAGGAAACTCGATCGGCGTGCCGACACGCAATGGCGGCAGCGGATCGACCACGAGGTTGAGCTCGCCGAGCTTCTTCTCCAGCCAGTCGGCGTTGTGGCGCAGGAATGCATTGACCTGCGAGGGATGCGTGCCCTGCGGGTAGGTGATGCGTGCACCCTTGGTCGACACCGTCAGGCGCAGTCGCCGCGCCCGCGGATGCGATGCTTTGAGCACACGAATGGTATTGCCGCTGGGGGTTGCCAGCTCCAGCCAGTCACCGTCGAGATACGCCATGATTTAAGCCTTTCCGAACTGCTCCCAGGCCGAAGGGGAGGGTCTGGGCACAGGCAGAATGTGGGGTGCCGGGGCTGCGCGCAAGGGCTTTTTTCCCGCTGTCGCGGGAAGCGCGATCTGGCGCGCGTCTCAGGGAGCGTGGGACGGCTTTCGCCTCAATCTTCCCTCGAGAGGGAAGGCAATCCCGCACCCCGTCGCCCGGCGGAGACCGGGCCTCAGCGCCTTGGGCCCGCCAGCAAAGTCGCCGGGACGACGGGATGAGGCTTTATCGGGAATGGATGATTTACTCCGGCCTCGGCAGCCCGAACCATTCTTCCAACTTGCCCAGCAAGCGCTCCAACTCCAACGTCAGCAGCGCGAAACGCGCATCCATTTCCGCGGCGGCATCCTGCTGGCTATCGCCCAGCTCATCCACCACTGCATCGAGAAACTTCAGCTTGCGCACGACCAGATCTTCGCCAAGCACGAAGCTGATGCGCTCGTCGAACACCAGGCCAAGCTGGAACACCTGCTTGCCGTTGCGCAGATGTTCCTTCACTTCTTCCGCATCGAGATCCTGGCGGCGGCAACGCGCAATCGCACCGGTAGCCGTGGCTGGATCGCGCAGCTCGCATTCGTCGCCCAGCACGAGGCTGCCGGGCAGATTGCCGGTGGCAAGCCAGTCGGTCATCAATACGCGCGGGCTTTCTTCCGGCGCGAGCGGCACCGCGGGAAAACTGCCGAGTGCTTCGCGCACCTGGGTAAGCGCATTTTCCGCGCTTTTACGACTGGCTGTATCGAGCACCAGCCAGCCATGCTTGCGATCGACATAGGCGCCCATGCGCGAGCTGCGCACGAAAGCACGCGGCAGCAGTTCGGTAAGCAGGTCTTCCTTGAGGCGCTTGCGCTCGCGGCCACCGACCTTGCGGCCTTCTTCTTCGGCGATCTTCTGCACCTTGCGCTGCAGTTCGTCGTTCACCACGGCGGACGGCAGCAGCTTTTCCTCGCTGCCGACGGTGACGAGCGTGCACGCATTCACCGCGTGCGTCATCGGCGCTTCATCGCCGCGGCCGACCGGCGGCACGAAACCGCGCGTGCCCATTTCCAGCGGACCACAGGGACGCAGGCGATGATCGTTCAGCGCTTCATCGAGGCGGGTCAGGTCTTCGGCAACGGAGGGGGAGAAGCGGAACAGCGTGAGGTTGCGGAAAAACATGCTTTAGTCCGGTCACGAATGTCCGTCGTCCCGGCGCAAGCCGGGACCCAGCGTCTTTTTGCAACAGAAAGCCACTGGGCCCCGGCTTGCGCCGGGGTGACGAGAATGGAAGTGTTAGCGAATGACAGCCGCTACCGCAGCAACCACGGTATCCAGGTTGTTGCGATTCAACGCCGCCACGCAGATGCGGCCGGTGCCGATCGCATAGATCGCATGCTCTTCGCGCAAGCGATCCACCTGCGCCTTGCTGAGTCCCGAGTACGAGAACATGCCGGCCTGCTGCTGGATGAAGCCGAACTGCGGCGCACCGTTCGCGGCAAGCTTTTCCACCATGCCGGCACGCATGGCGTGGATGCGCTCGCGCATTTCGGTGAGCTCCTGCTCCCACAGCGCACGCAGCTCGGCGCTGTTGAGCACACCAGCCACCAGCGCACCACCGTGCGTGGACGGGCTGGAGTAGATGGAACGAATGATGCGCTTGACCAGCGACTGCACGCGCAACGCCTCGTCACGCGTCGCGCCGACGACCGACAGCGCACCCACGCGCTCGCCGTACAGCGAGAACGACTTGGAATAGGAGTTCGCCACCACGAACGAATCAATGCCCGATTCGGCGAACAGACGCACCGCCGCAGCATCCGCATCGATGCCTTTGTCAAAGCCCTGATAGGCCATGTCGATGAAGGGCATCAGCTTGCGGTCCTTCACCAGCGCCACGACCTGCTTCCACTGCTCGACCGACAGATCCACGCCAGTAGGGTTGTGGCAGCAAGCATGCAGCAGCACCACCGTGCCGGGCTCCAGCTTGTTGAGATCCGCCAGCATGCCGGCGAAATCCAGGCCGTTGGTGGCGGCGTCGTAATAGGCGTAATCCACCACTTCGAAACCGGCGGCGTTGAACACCACGCGATGGTTTTCCCAGCTCGGGCTGCTGATGGCGACTTTCGCCTTGGGCAGTGCCTTCTTCAGCAACTCCGCGCCTACGCGCAGCGCACCGCTGCCGCCGATGGTCTGCGAGGTCGCCACGCGGCCGGCGGCCAGCAGCGGCGATTCCGGGCCGAACACCAGCTTTTGCGTGGCCTGGGTATAGGCAGGCAAGCCGTCAATCGGCAGATAGCCGCGCGGCAGCGATTCCTTCGCCAGCGCTTCCTCCACCCGGCGCACGGCGCGCAGCACCGGAATGCGGCCGGTTTCGTCGTAATAGATGCCCACGCCCAGATTGACTTTGCCGGGACGCGAGTCGGCCACGAAAGCTTCGGTGAGGCCCAGGATCGGATCGCCTGGGGTCATTTCTACGGATGCGAAATGGGACACGGGTCTACTCGACTACAAAAATGAGGGAAAAGATATGGACGTCCAGACGTCCGCCTTGTACTTAGTGATTCTCGCCTTCGGTTCCCGCCAGCCAGCCATGCGCGTCGGCGCGCCTGGCACCTTCGCGCGAACCCAGCGAAGCGAAATCGAACAGTTTGCGATCCGCCAATTGCGAGGGCGCCACGTTGCCCAGTGCGCGAAACATGGTTTCGCCGCGTCCGGGAAACTGGCGCTCCCAATCCTGCAACATGCGGCCGACCGCCTTGCGCTGCAAATTCTCCTGCGAACCGCAGAGATTACAGGGAATGATCGGAAACTGCTTGTACTCCGCGTAGTCGGCAATGTCGCTCTCTTTGCAGTACGCCAGCGGACGGATCACCACGTGGCGACCATCATCCGAGCGCAGCTTCGGCGGCATCGCCTTCAGGCTGGCCTGATGGAAGAGGTTGAGGAAGAAGGTGGCGAGCATGTCGTCGCGATGATGGCCCAGCGCGATCTTGGTGACGCCGTTCTCCGCCGCCCACCTGTACAGCGCACCGCGACGCAGGCGCGAGCACAGGCTGCACATGGTCTTGCCTTCCGGAATCACGCGGGTGACCGTGCTGTAGGTGTCCTGCTCGATGATGTGGAACGGCACGCCGCGCGCTGTGAGGTATTGCGGCAGCACATGCTCGGGAAAGTCCGGCTGCTTTTGATCCAGGTTCACCGCGACCAATTCGAAGCGCACCGGCGCCTTGCCCTGCAGTGACAGCAGCACGTCGAGCATGGTGTAGGAGTCTTTGCCGCCGGACAGGCACACCATCACCTTGTCGCCCTCTTCGATCATGTTGAAGTCGGCGATGGCCTGGCCGACCTGGTGGCGCAAGCGCTTGGCCAGCTTGGCGGCTTCATAGGCACGCTTGCGGGCGAGATCGGGAACAGCCTCGGGATGGGCAGACATGGGCGGCATCGGGATACGGCGGGCAGACGCGTATTGTACCCATCCCGCCGGCCATATCCGGGCGCGCTACAATTGCAGCTTCTTCGCCGCCGCCCGTGCAACGCTGCCATGCAGGTCCAGGACCCCGCCCAGATCGCCCATTTGCTGGCCGAATTGCGCCAGGAACACCGCGACCTGGACGTGGCGATCCAGCAGATGTCCAACTCGATCGGCTGCGACGAACTGCAGATCACCCGCATGAAGAAGCGCAAGCTGCTGTTGAAAGACGCGATTGCGCGGCTGGAAAGCAAACTCATCCCGGATCTGGACGCCTGATGACTCTTACCCCGACGACACTCCAGGACGATCACGTCCTGTTGGAACCCCTCGCCCTGCACCACGCGCCCGACCTGGAAGCCGCGGCGGCGGATGGCCAATTGTGGAACCTGTGGTTCACCAGCGCCCCGGCACCGGGCGAAGCCAAGGCATACATCGAAAAAGCGCTCGCTGGCCTCACGGCCAACGCCATGCTGCCGTTTGCGGTGCGCGAGAAGACCAGCGGCCAGATCGTCGGCACCACGCGCTTCTACGACTTCGCACCGGAACTGCCGCGCATCGCCATCGGCTACACCTGGTATGCGAAACGCTGGCAGAGGAGCCACCTCAACACTGCCTGCAAGCGCCTGTTGCTGAAGCATGGCTTCGAGGCGCTCGGCTGTGTGGCGGTGGAATTCCATACCGACGGTCGCAATCAGGATTCGCAACGCGCGATCGAGCGCCTGGGTGCGCACAAGGACGGCGTGCTGCGCGCACACAAGCGCCGGCCGGATGGCACGCTGCGCGATACCGTGTGCTACTCGATCATTGCGAGCGAATGGCCGGACGTGCAGCGTTGGCTGGATATACGGCTGGCGCGGCTGAGCGCACAGTGAAATCCAGATGGCCCTGTAGGCAGGGATGACAATTCCGGCCTACTTTGGGCTGCCGGATGCTGGGATTGCCATCCCTGGCTACGAAGGTCCGGCAAAGGCGTTCAGGCGCTGAATCCACCGTCGATCATCAGATGGGCGCCGGTGATGAACCCTGCCTCCGCGCTTGCGACATACGCCACCATCCCCGCGATCTCGTCCGCTTCGGCATGGCGCGGCAGCGCCATCATGCCGTGCAGATCCTTCGCAAAGTCGCCCGCTTCGGGATTCATGTCGGTGTTGACCGGTCCGGGCTGCACGTTGTTGACCGTGATGCCCCGTGGCCCCAGATCGCGCGCCATGCCTTGCACGAGGCCCTTGAGGGCGGATTTGCTCATCGCATAGACGGCGCCGCCGGTAAACGGCATGCGGTCCGCGTTGGTGCTGCCGATGTTGATGATCCTTCCGCCCGCGCCCATGTGCGGCAGCACCGCCTGGCTGGCAACGAACACCGCCCGCACGTTCACGTCGATCGTCTGGTCGAAGTCCTCCAGCGGCAGCGTCTCGATGGCGCCAAACTTCAGCACGCCGGCGTTGTTGACCAGGATGTCGATCTTGCCGAAGTGGCTTGCCGCTTGATGGATCGCCTGCCTCAGGGCGACGGGATCGCCCGCATCGGATTGAATCGCGAGGGCTTGTCCGCCTGCCTCCTTGAGGCCGGTCGCCAGTGCTGCCGCCAGATCCGCCGAGCCTCGATAGGTGAATGCGACCGCTGCGCCATCGCGCACCAGGCGCCGGACGACGGCGGCGCCGATGCCGCGGGCGCCGCCTGTCACGAACGCCACTTTGCCCTTGAGATTCGTTGCCATGTTTCGCTCCGTCGAGGTGGTAGAGACAGGAGCATATCGGCAACGGAGGGAAGCCTTAGTAGGCGAAATTCGCGCCGATCCGGTTCTAGCGGCGATATGGCATGAACGCCTCAAGCCTGCTTGAATCCTTTCACGTCACGCGATCGACGATGCAACGAACGCGCTTCACCATCTTTTTTGGCTGCTAAACGCGCTCGCATTTTAGTTTCCAATGCAACGACACTTGGTTGCGCATGAAACCAAACCGGACGCGAGTGCTTGATACATATGGACGTTTAGCCATCCATACACATGCGAATCGACAAATTGGAAAATTTCTCATAAAAAAATAGTTGACACGTCCGAGCGGCATGCCGTACGGTCGACGACATGCCGCAACGCAACAGCCACCGCGAATTCATCGCTGCGATCCGTCCACCGACGCTGATCGACATGCTGCCGGTCGTCGGCCTCCTTCTTATTTCCCTTGTACTCGTACTCCTCATTACCAACGGAGGTGCGGGCTGAGGACGCGTGTCAAGGTAAAGCAAAACTAACCTAGATACCCCCAAAGAACCCCGCACCCACCAGGATGCGGGGTTTTTTATCGCCCTCGTCATCACCGAAACGGAGCCAGGCAATGACCTCTGCAACAGCACAACCGAACGACCCCGGTGAAAGTACGGAAAGTGCCGAAGATCGCGTACGCATTTTCGACACGACCCTGCGCGACGGCGAACAAGCGCCCGGATTTTCGATGGATCGACGCGCAAAGTTGTGCATGGCACAAGCGCTGGAATCGCTGGGCGTCGATGTACTGGAAGCGGGGTTCCCGCAAGCCTCGCCGGATGATTTCGCCGCCGTCGAGGAAATCGCCCGGAGTTTGCACAACACCACCGTCTGCGCCTTGGCGCGATGCCAGACCGGCGATATCGACACCGCCGCCCGCGCACTGGAACGCGCCCACCGATCCCGCATCCACCTGTTTCTTTCCACCAGTCCGCTGCACCGCGAACACAAGCTCGGCATGAGCAAGCAGCAAGTACTGGATACCGCCGTCGCTTCCATCCTGCACGCGCGCAAATACTGCGCAGACGTCGAATTTTCCGCCGAAGACGCATTGCGCACCGAGCCGGAATTCCTGGTCGAAATCTTCAGCGCCGCCATCGCCGCCGGCGCGACCACGGTCAACGTGCCGGACACCGTGGGCTACACCACGCCGGCCGAGATCTACGAACTGTTCGCCTACCTGCACCAGCACGTGCGCGATGCGCACAAGGCGGTGTTTTCTTCGCATTGCCACGATGACTTAGGGATGGCCGTCGCCAACAGCCTGGCCGCCGTCAGCGCTGGCGCACGCCAGGTGGAATGCACCATCAACGGCATCGGCGAGCGCGCCGGCAATGCCGCGCTGGAAGAAATCGTGATGGCGCTGAAAGTGCGTGCGCCGCGCTTCGGCCTGCGCACCAACATCGACACGCACAAGCTTTACCCCACCTCGCGCCTGCTGACCCAGGTCACCGGCCAGGCAGTACAGCGCAACAAGGCGGTGGTGGGCGACAACGCATTCGCTCACGAATCGGGCATCCACCAGCACGGCATGCTCAAGCATCGCAGTACCTACGAAATCATGCGTCCGGAAGACGTCGGCATTGCCGAAACCACGCTGGTGTTGGGCAAGCATTCCGGCCGCCACGCTCTGCGCCAGCGCCTGGAAGCACTGGGACACGCGCTGGACGACGGAGCGCTGGACAGCGTGTTCAAGCGCTTCAAATCCCTGGCCGACCGCAAGCGCGAAATCCGCGACGAAGATCTGGAAGCGCTGGCCTTGAACCAGGATCCGGACGCCACTGGCCCATGGCACCTCACCCAGCTCAATACCAACTCGCACCTGGGCGGCAGCGCCTCGGCCACGGTAAAACTGAGCCACGAAGACGGCCGCGAAGTCGGTGAAGCCGCCATCGGCGACGGCCCGGTGGATGCCGTGCTGCGCGCGATCGAACGCGCCACCGGCACCGACATGGTGCTGACGCGCTTTCAGGTACGCGCCATCAGCGAAGGCGGCGATGCGCAGGGCCAGGCGCAACTCATCGCCCGCCACGCCAAGCGCGACTGGCATGGCAGCAGCGTCAGCACCGACATCATCGAGGCGACTGCGCATGCCGCGCTCGCCATCGTCAATCGCATCGCGCGGCAGGACCGTGACAGCAGCGCCGCACCCGCACTCCAAGGAGCCATCGCATGAGCACGCCCTTCCTTTGGCACAACGGCCGCATCAAGCCCTGGGCTGAAGCCACCGTACACGTCAGCACGCACGCCCTGCACTACGGCTCGTCCGTCTTCGAAGGCGAGCGCGTGTACGCGACACCGGAAGGACCTGCCTATTTCCGCTTGGTCGAGCACACACGCCGCCTGTTCGAATCGGCACGCGTGTACGAAATCGAGATCGGCTACAGCGAAGATCAGATCAACGAAGCTTGCCTGGAAGTGATTCGCGCCAATCGGATGGCATCGGCTTACGTACGACCGATTGTCTTTCGCGGCGCCGGCGGGCTCGGCGTTCTCCCCAGGGACGGCGCGCCCGTCGACGTCGCGATCATGGCTTTGGAATGGGGTGCGTATCTGGGCGAAGCGGCCGAGCGCGGTGCGGACGTGTGCGTGTCCTCGTGGAATCGCCCTGCCCCGAACACCTTCCCGAGCTGGGCCAAGGCGGGCGGCAACTACCTGAGCAGTCAGCTGATCGGCATGGAAGCACGCCGCGGCGGTTACGACGAAGGCATCGCGCTGGGCTACAACGGCCTGCTGAGCGAAGGCGCCGGTGAAAACCTGTTCCTGGTCAAGCGCGGCAAGCTGCTGACGCCACCGTCGAGCGCCGGCATCCTGGCCGGCATCACGCGCGACTCGGTGATCACGCTGGCCAACGACATGGGCTATGTCGTGGAAGAACGCGATCTGCCACGCGAGGCGCTGTACACCGCCGAGGAAATCTTCATGACCGGCACCGCCGCCGAGATCACGCCGGTGCGTTCGGTGGATCGCAAAGCGGTCGGCAACGGCACGCCAGGCCCGATCACGCGTGCGCTGCGCGATGCCTTCTTCGGCCTGTTCGACGGTCGCACGCACGACCGTTACGGCTGGCTGACCCACGTTGAAACCATTGCCGCAAAGGAAGTTGCATGAGCGCGCGCACGCTATTTGAAAAAATCTGGGCCTCGCATGTCGTAGCCCCCGAAAGCGCCGATACCCCGGCCGTGTTGTATATCGACCTGCACCTGGTGCACGAAGTCACCTCGCCGCAGGCATTCAGCGAACTGCGCGCACGCGGCTTGAAACTGCGCCGTCCCGATCGCACGCTGGCGACACTGGACCACTCCACCCCTACGTTGCCGGCCGCGGCGAACGGTGAGCGGCCGTACGCCAATGCCGAAGCGAAAGCGCAGGTTGCGCAGCTGGAAGCCAATTGCCGTGAATTCGGCGTACAGCTGTACGGCTGGGACAGCAGCGATCGCGGCATCGTGCACGTGATCGGCCCCGAGCTGGGTGCCACGCAGCCGGGCATGACGATCGTCTGCGGCGACAGCCACACCTCCACGCACGGTGCGTTCGGCGCGCTGGCGTTTGGCATCGGCACCACCGAAGTCGGCCACGTGATGGCCACGCAATGCCTGCTGCAACGCAAGCCGAAAACCTTCGCCATCCACGTCGACGGCAAGCTGCCGCGCGGCGTGGGTGCGAAGGACCTGATCCTGCACATCATCGGCGAGATTGGCGTCGACGGCGGCACCGGCTACGTGCTCGAGTACCGCGGCGAAGCGATCGAAACATTGTCGATGGAAGAGCGCATGACGGTGTGCAACATGTCGATCGAAGCCGGCGCGCGCGCTGGCCTGATCGCGCCGGATGAAACTACCTTCGCATGGCTGAAAGGCCGTCCGCGCGCGCCGCAAGGCGCTGCGTGGGATGCCGCCGTGCAGCGCTGGCGCGGCTTGCGCAGCGATGAAGGCGCCAAGTACGACCGCGAAGTGCGCATCGACGCCAGCCAGATCCGCCCCACTGTCACCTATGGCACGCATCCGGGCATGGCGATCGCGATGGACAAGCCGGTGCCCGCCGCCCGCAACGCCGTCGAACAACGCGCTTTGGATTACATGCAGGCGAAGGCGAACCAACCGATGCAGGGCACGTCGGTCGACGTGGTGTTCATCGGCAGCTGTACCAACTCGCGCCTGTCCGATCTGCGCGAAGCCGCGAACGTGATGCGCGGCCGTCATGTGGCTAATGGTGTCCGCGTATTGGTCGTGCCTGGCTCCGAAGCGGTGCGCCGCGATGCGGAGAAGGAAGGCTTGCACGAAGTGTTTTTGGCTGCCGGTGCGGAATGGCGCATTCCCGGTTGCTCGATGTGCATCGCCATGAATGGCGACTTGGCACAGCCGGGCCAGCTGGTCGTCAGCACGTCCAACCGCAACTTCGAAGGTCGCCAGGGCAAGGGCGCACGCACCGTGCTGGCTAGCCCGGCCACCGCTGCGGCATCTGCGATTGCCGGTGCGATTGCCGATCCACGCGAATACCTGACGGAGGTGGCTGCATGAAGCCCGTAACCCGCATCCACGCGCGCACCGCTGTGCTGCTGGACGAAAACATCGACACCGACCGCATCATCCCCGCGCGCTTCCTCACCACCACCGAGCGCGCGGGCCTCGGCAAGTTCTGCTTCAACGACTGGCGCTATCGCCAGGACGGTAGCGACAACCCGGATTTCCCGCTCAACAAGCCGGAAGCCAAGGGCTGCTCGATCCTTGTGGCCGGCCGCAATTTCGGCTGCGGCTCCTCGCGCGAACATGCGCCGTGGGCGCTGCTGGATTACGGCATCCAGGCCGTGCTGTGCAGCGAAATCGCCGACATCTTCCGCGGCAACGCGCTGAAGAACGGCCTGCTCGCCATCGTGCTGGATGAAGCCGAGCATCGCTGGCTGTTGAAGAACCCCGGCATCGAGCTGTCCATCGACGTGCGCGAGCAGGCGATCGCATTGCCGGACGGCGGACGCATCCGCTTCCAGCTGGAGGCCTTCGCACGGCATTGCTTGCTCAACGGCGTCGACCAGCTGGGTTTCCTGCTGCAACACAACGACGCAATCACCCACTACGAACACGAACAGGAGAAAGCGGCATGAAGGCGCGCATCGTAACCCTGCCCGGCGACGGCGTAGGTCCGGAAGTTCTCGACGCGGCCGTTGCCGTACTGCAAGCCGTGGCCGAACGCAGCGGCCACACGTTTGAATTCGAATCGCACCTGATCGGCGGCTGCGCCATCGATGCCACCGGCGAGCCGCTGCCGGCTGCCACGCTGGAAGCCTGCAAGAAAGCCGACGCCGTGTTGCTGGGCGCCGTGGGTGGGCCGAAGTGGTCCGATCCGCAAGCAAAGGTGCGCCCCGAACAGGGCTTGCTCGCCATCCGCGCTGCGTTGGGCGTGTTTGCCAACCTGCGTCCGCTGCAGGTGCATCCGACGCTCGCCTCGCTGTCGCCATTGAAGAATGAAAAGCTGAAGAACGTCGACGTGTTGTTCGTGCGCGAACTGACCGGCGGTGCGTATTTCGGTGCGAAGACGCGCACCACCGATACCGCCACCGACGAGTGCAAGTACACCGTCGCCGAGGTCGAGCGCGTCACGCGCCGCGCGTTCGAGCTGGCGCGCGAACGTCGTCAGCATGTCACCTCCGTCGATAAAGCCAACGTGCTGGAAACCTCGCGCCTGTGGCGCAGCACGGTCACGCGTATCGCCGCCGAGTATCCGGACGTGAAGCTGGAACATCAGCTGGTCGATTCCATGGCGATGCTGTTGCTGACGCAGCCGTCGCGCTACGACGTGGTCGTCACCGAAAACCTGTTCGGCGACATTCTCACCGACGAAGCCGCTGCCCTGGCCGGTTCGCTGGGTCTGCTGCCATCCGCCTCGCTGGGCGAAGGCAAAGTCGGCTTGTACGAGCCGATCCACGGTTCCGCACCGGATATCGCCGGCCAGGGCGTGGCCAATCCGCTGGGCGCCATCCTTTCCGCCGCGCTGCTGCTGCGCCACTCGCTGGAGCTGGATGTGGAAGCGACCACCATTGAGGCCGCCGTCAGCCACGTGCTGACCAATGGCCCGCACAGCCGCGATATCGGCGGCAAGGCCGGCACGCAGGCGATCCGCGATGCAGTCATCGCCGCGCTGGATGACGTCGCCACGCCCGCTTTTCTCAGCGGCTTGCGCGCATGCGGCTGAGGAGGCGCGATGCATAGCGCCCCGCTCAAACCATTTCGTCTATCCACTCACACAACCAAACCAACACATACCGACGCAGGAGTCACCGCATGAGCACCACCGCCACCACCGAATCGCTCGCCAAGGCACGCATCGCCGTGCTTGGCTACGGCAGCCAGGGCCGCGCCCACGCGCTCAACTTGAAAGACTCCGGCCTGGACGTCGTCGTCGGCCTGCGCCCGAACGGCCCCACCTGGAATAAAGCCGTTGCCGACGGTTTCCACGTGGTCGAGCCGGGTGAAGCCGTGCGCGGTGCGGACCTGGTCGCCGTGCTGACGCCGGACATGGTGCAGGCCACGCTGTACAAGCAATCCATCGAACCGAACATCAAGCCCGGCGCAGTACTGCTGTTCGCGCACGGCTTGAACGTACATTTCAAGATGATCGAGCCGCGTAAAGACATCGACGTGGTGTTGGTCGCGCCGAAGGGTCCGGGCGCACTGGTGCGTACCGAATACGAACGCGGCCGCGGCGTGCCCTGCATCTACGCGGTGTACCAGGACGTGAGCGGCCACGCTGAAGAGAAGGCGACTGCTTACGCCGCCGGCCTGGGCGGGGCGCGCGCGATGCTGATCAAGACCGACTTCAAGGAAGAGACCGAAACGGACCTGTTCGGCGAGCAGGCCGTGCTGTGCGGCGGCGCCAGCGAGCTGGTGATGAAGGGCTTCGAAGTGCTGGTGGAAGCCGGCTACCAGCCCGAGATCGCTTATTACGAAGTGCTGCACGAACTGAAGCTGATCGTGGACCTGTTCTACGAAGGCGGCATCACCAAGATGCTGGAGTTCGTCTCCGAAACCGCGCAGTACGGCGACTACGTCAGCGGTCCGCGCGTGATCGACGCCGCCACCAAGGAACGCATGAAGGGCGTGCTGAAGGACATCCAGGACGGCACCTTCACGCGAAACTGGGTCGCCGAATACCAGGCCGGTTTGCCGAACTACAAGAAGTGGAAGCAGGCGGACCTCGATCATCCGATCGAACAGGTCGGCGCCAAGCTGCGCGCACGCATGGCGTGGTTGCAGTCCGGCGCCACGGCGCAGCCAGCACTGAAGAAGGTTGGTTAACCACCATGCGGCGCTCACCCGGCTCCCCCTGTCTCCGGCCCGTGAGCGCCGCATGGTTTCTTACAGGAAGGTATCCATGAAACGGTTCCACATCGCACTTGCCGTGCGCGACCTCGGCGCTTCCATCGCCGACTACAGCATGCGCCTCGGCCAACGCCCGAACGTGGTGGTCGAGGGCAAGTACGCGATGTGGCGCACCGACCTGCTGAATTTCTCGATCAACCAGAACGCCGAGCGTGCCGGCCAATTGCGGCACATCGGCTTCGAGGATGACCAGGCGGCAGGCTTTACCAGCACCGCGGACGTGAACGGCATTGAGTGGGAACTCTTTTCCGCACAAGCGCAGGACGAACGCATCGTGGAGATGTACGGCGTGCCCGTTCGGGCTTGATGGCCACGCCGCTCCACACCGTTTCGCTGATCACTTCAACCGCGCACACGCTTTAGACATAACAAGGGAACGACGTGAACATGCCACTGCTGAAACCTACACCCGCCGCCGAGGCCGAACCGGCCATCGCGCGCCATCCGCTGGCAGGTACTGCCATGAGCGGTGCGGATGTCGTCGTACAAGTGTTGGCGGATGAAGGCGTCGAGGTATTGTTTGGGTATTCCGGCGGGGCGATCCTGCCCGTTTACGACGCCGTGTTCCGTCACAACGCCGAGCATTTGCGTGCGGATGGCAGCGAGCCGATGCCGCTGATCGTACCGGCCAACGAGCAAGGCGCGGGTTTTATGGCGGCCGGCTTCGCCCGTGCATCGGGCAAGGTGGGCGTGGCGATCGTCACGTCTGGGCCTGGCGCCACCAACACGGTGACGCCGGTGCGCGATTGCACCGCCGATTCGATTCCGATGGTGGTGATCTGCGGCCAGGTGGCGACGCAAGCGATCGGCAGCGATGCGTTCCAGGAAGCGCCGGTCAGCAACATCATGAGTTCCTGCGCCAAGCACGTGTTCCTGGTGACCGAAGCGGACAAGCTGGAAGCCACCCTGCGTACCGCCTTCACCATCGCACGCAGCGGCCGGCCCGGGCCGGTCGTCGTGGACGTGCCCAAGGACGTGCAGAACACCACGGTCGTGTTCGACGGCAAGGAAGAATTGCCGTTACCCGGTTATCGCGCGCGCTTGCGCGCCATCGAGCAGGCCACGCTGAGCGATGCCGACTGCGCGACATTTTTCCAGGCGTTGCTGCAGGCCAAGCGTCCGCTGATCTACGCCGGCGGCGGTGTCATTGCCAGTGGCGCATCCGCTTTGCTGCGCCATTTTGCCGATGCGTTTGCGCTTCCCGTCACCACCACCCTGATGGGCATCGGCAGTGTCGATACCACGCATCCGCTGGCGCTGCACATGCTGGGCATGCACGGGACTGCGTATGCGAACTACGCGGTGGAAGACTGCGATTTTCTGTTTGCATTGGGTGCGCGATTCGATGACCGCGTTGCCGGCGTACCATCGCAATTCGCGCCGAAGGCGAAATTCATTGCGCATATCGACATCGATCCGGCCGAGATCAACAAGGTGAAGCCCGCCGATTGGCATCACGTCGGCCCGTTGGATCGCGCGCTGCAGCGGCTTACGCAATATGGCGAGGCGCATGGTCATCAGCCGGCATTGGCCGATTGGCACGCCCACATCGCGGCGCTGAAACGCGAGCACGCGATGAACTACGATCGTGACAGCGCTCTGATTCAACCGTACGCGGTACTGGAAGAAATCAACCGGCACACGCAGGGCCGCGCCATCATCAGCACGGGCGTCGGCCAGCATCAGATGTGGGCCGCGCAGTATCTGCAATTCCGCGATCCTCGGCACTGGCTCACTTCCGGCTCGATGGGCACGATGGGTTTTGGCTTGCCTGCCGCCGTCGGCGCGCAATTCGCGCGGCGCGATGCCTTGGTAATCGACGTGGACGGCGACGCCAGCATCCGCATGAACCTGGGCGAGCTGGAAACCGTCACCACCTATGGGTTGCCGGTAAAGGTGCTGGTGCTCAACAACGTCGGCGACGGCATGGTGCGGCAGTGGCAGAAACTGTTCTTCAAGGGACGCTTTGCCTCTTCCGACAAGAGCCTGCATCGCAAGGATTTCGTGCGCGCCGCCGAAGCCGACGGTTTCGGCTGGGCGCGCCGCCTGGACCGCCGCGAAGACATGGCCGCCACCATCGCCGAGTTCCTGGCATTCGAGGGCCCGGCGTTCCTGGAAGTGATGATCGATCCGGATGCCGGCGTGTACCCGATGGTCGGCCCCGGCGCCAATTACTCGCAAATGATCACCGGCGATTTCATCCCCGCCCGCCAGGTGGCCCATACGGGCGAAGTCGCAGCCCCTGACGCATTTTGAGTTCACCCCACCCGCGATATACCGCTACCCAGGAACAGGTCATGCAACACACGCTTTCCATCCTTTTGCAGAACGAAGCCGGCGCGCTGGTGCGCGTCGCAGGCCTGTTTGCCGCACGCGGACATAACATCGACACGCTGACCGTCGCCCCCACGGCCGATCCGGCGGTATCGCACCTGATGCTAACGGTGCGCGGCGACGATGCCGCGCTGTCCCAGATACTGCAACAGACGCGCAAACTGGTTGACGTCTTGCAGGTACAACACGCCACCCACGCATGAACGCACAGCTGGCGGACAAAGGATCGGCACCGACTGCCGCCGCCGTCTTGCGGCGTGCCGAAGTGGCGCGCGTGTACGAAGTGGCGCAGCACACGTCGCTGGAGCGTGCCTCGCTGCTGTCGGCGCGATTGAACGCGGACGTGCTGCTCAAGCGCGAAGACCAGCAGCCGGTGTTTTCGTTCAAGCTGCGTGGTGCATATAACCGCATGGCGCAACTTGATACGGCAGAACGTGCGCGTGGCGTGGTCGCCGCATCCGCCGGCAATCATGCGCAAGGTGTGGCGCTGGCGGCCTCGCGCCTGAAGATCCATGCCGCGATCGTCATGCCGGTCACCGCACCGCAGGTCAAAGTCGATGCGGTACGACGCTTCGGCGGCGCATATGCAGAAATCGTCTTGCATGGCGATTCCTACAGCGATGCGCAGGCCCACGCGCAGCGGTTGTGCGGGGAACGCGGCGCCACCTTCGTGCATCCGTTCGACGACCTGGACGTGATCGCCGGCCAGGCCACGATCGCGCTGGAATTGCTGGACCAACACGATGGGCCATTGCACGCCGTGTTCGTGCCGATCGGCGGCGGCGGCTTGGCGGCAGGCATGGCGGCGGTCATCAAGGCGCGGCGCCCGGATGTACGAGTCATCGGCGTGCAGGCCAGCGACGCCGACTCGATGGCGCGTGCACTCCAAGCCGGCGAACGCGTGTCGCTGGACGACGTGGGTTTGTTCGCCGACGGCACGGCGGTCAAGCAGGTAGGAAGCCTGACTTTCTCGCTGTGCCAGCAATATCTCGACGACGTGCTGCGCGTGGATACCGATGCCATCTGCGCTGCGATCCGCGACATCTATCAAGATACGCGCAGCATTCCCGAGCCTTCCGGTGCGCTCGCGCTGGCCGGCTTGAAGCAATATGTCGCCACGCACGGCTCCTGCGAAGGTTCGTTGATAGCCGTGGTTTCCGGCGCCAATATGAATTTCGATCGCCTGCGCTTCGTCGCCGAACGCGCCGAGGTCGGCGAACAGCGCGAAGCGGTGTTTGCGGTGACCATCCCCGAGCAGCGCGGCAGCTTCCGCCGCTTTTGCGCCGCATTGGGGCAGCATTCGATCACCGAATTCAACTATCGCATCAGCGACGCCGACGCCGCGCATATCTTCGTTGGCATCCAGACGGCCAAACGCGGCGAGCGCGAAGCGCTGGCCCAGGCGTTTCGCGCCAACGACTTCGGCGTGCTCGACCTCACCGACGACGAACTGGCAAAGCTGCATCTGCGCCACATGATCGGCGGCCGTTCGCCGCTCGCACGCGACGAGCGGCTTTATCGTTTCGACTTTCCGGAACGCCCGGGCGCGCTGGCACGCTTTCTCGATAGCATGCATCCGGATTGGAACATCAGCCTGTTCCACTATCGCAACCACGGTGCTGATTACGGGCGCATCCTGGTCGGCATCCAGGTCCCGCCGAGCGAGCTGGCCTTGCTGCAGGACTTTCTGGCAACGCTGGGCTATCCGTATGTGGACGAAAGCGACAACCCTGCCTATCGCCTGCTGCTATGCGCGTAGAAAGCCACTGAGCGCTTCGTCCATGGAACCACTGGCGTCCAGTTCGAACACGTGGTTGTCGTAATCGGTGAAGTAGAGCGCGGTGTCTTCACGCGCCATGAAATGCTCGACCTCGAAGATGGCCAGTTTATCGGCGCAATCCCGTAGCTGGCCGCGGCTGACTTCGAACGCAATATGGTCGCCGTTGCGGCATGGCGGCCCTTCGCCCTGTCGCAGCAGAAACCATACGCCTCCGAACTTTGCAAAGGTCTGCGGATGGCCGCCGCCGTCGGGACAATCGGCGACAATCTGTGCACCGAGCACACCGGCGAACAGCTCCGCCGTGCGCGCAGGATCGCGCACGATAAGGGCAATGTGACCGATGTTTGTACCCATGAATGTCCCGCCCCGATGCCGTTAGGTCCCTTGGACCGGCCCCCCATGGGGCGAACACTTTACTACCAGTGCATAACGGATGCCGGGGGAAGAGGGCGTCATTCGCGCACGCTACACTTGAGGGCATGGCACCGACTTCCCGCAAGCGCCCCCGGCGCACGTCTCCCAACCCCGCGCCGCATCGCGCACGCGCTGCCGTCACGACCCAGCGGGTGCAGCCCGCACGCCCGGCCGACAGCTCCACCCGTGCCGCGCGTGTATTGGACTGGTTACTGCAGAAACTTCCCGACCAGCAGCGCCAGAAGGCGCACGACATCCTCGTGCTCACCCGCATGGATCGCCCTATCGGCGCCCTGTTGTTGCTGTGGCCGACCTGGTGGGCGCTGTGGCTGGCTGCCGGTGATTTCCCGCCATGGAAACCGCTGGTCATCTTTACGCTCGGGGTCTTCGCCATGCGTGCGGCCGGCTGTGCCATCAATGACTACGCCGATCGACATCTGGATCCGCAGGTGGCGCGTACGGCAGGCAGACCGATCGCTGCCGGGCGGGTGACCCCTCGCGAGGCGCTGATCGTATTTGCCAGCCTGCTGGTCTTCGCTTTCCTGCTGGTGCTGATGACCAATGCGCTGACCATCAAGCTTTCTTTCATCGGCGCGGCATTGGCTGCGCTCTACCCTTTCACCAAGCGCTATACCGACCTGCCGCAGGTAGTGCTGGGTGCGGCGTTCGGTTGGTCCATACCGATGTCGTTCGCCGCCGTGCAGAACACGGTGCCGCCCGTCGGCTGGCTGCTGTTCATCGCCAATATCCTGTGGTCGGTGATCTACGACACGGAGTACGCGATGGTTGATCGCGAGGACGACCTCAAGGTCGGTGCGCGTTCCACGGCGATTCTGTTCGGCGATGCGGACCGGCTGATCATCGGCGTGCTGATGGGCACGCTGACGGTGGCGCTGGCAATGATCGGTACGCGGGCGCATCTGGGCTGGCCGTATTGGTTGGGCGTCGCCGCCGTCGCAGGTTTGTTCGCATGGCAACAATGGCTGATCCGCAACCGCGAACGCGAGGCCTGCTTTGCGGCGTTTCGGCATAACAATTGGGTCGGACTTACTTTTTGGATTGGCATAGCGCTCGCTTTGGCCATCCGCTAGGAAGCGTCGGATTCAGCGGCCGGGAACAGGCGCACGCGCAAGCGCCCATGCATCCACGCGTTCTATTCCTGCGCGTTTGAGCGTACGCACACATTCGGCAAGCGTGGCACCCGTGGTGAATACGTCATCGAGTACAACGACATGCGTTGGCAGCGCCACGCCGTTGCGCAGTACGAAAGCGCCCCGCAGATTGCGGCGGCGCTCAACCGCATCCAGTCCGGTTTGCGCGTTGGTATGACGTGCGCGCAGCAGGACATCGTGCCGGCAAGGAATGTCGAGAGTGCTCGCAAGCGGCCTTGCAAGCTCTAGTGCCTGGTTATAGCCACGCTGGCGCAAGCGGCGGCCATGCAGCGGTACCGGGATGATCATCTGCGGGACGCCGGCCGGGAAGGTTTCACGCTGCCATAGCGTCGCCAGCACGCGTCCGGCGGCGAGATCCCGGCTGAACTTGAAGCGCGTTTCCAACCGGTCCAGCGGCCATGCATAACGGAAGGGCGCCCACGCGGCGTCCCACGGTGGCGCTTTCTGCTGGCAACGTCCGCACAGCGGCGCCGACATCGGCAACGGCAGTGCGCAACGTTGGCAGCATTGGGTATTGCGCGGCAGCTCCGCTGCGCAGTCGGCGCACAGGTCCATGCCAAGGGCGCCGGCGTCTCCGCACAGCAGGCAGCGCCATGGCAGCAGCCAGCGGTGAAGATGGGAAAGCCAGCGGAGTGGCGCATCCATGCGCTGGGCCTCAATCAATTGGTCGGCTTGAACATCGCCGCGTCGAGAATTGACCAGAGATGGATGATCCAGCCCATCCAGAAGATCCAGAGCACGCCGGCCAGCACGAACATCAGCACCGCTTTCAGGAAGCGCCCCTGCACCAGTTGACCCAGTCCTGGGATGAACAAGCTGCAGACGGCGGCGATGACATTCCCGGCACTGCCCTGACCTGCTGCGCTCATGACGACTCCTTCGATGGACGGTTCGCCGATGTTAGAGGCATGGGCGGCGTTCTGGAAATGTTGCGGGCGCTTGGCCTCTCGTCCCCCGGCCAGGGGCTTGCCGGATATTTCCATGCCGCCTTCGCGGCTCGCTTCCTGGACTGAAAAGTCGTTGGTACACGGTCTTTACACATAGATATCTTGCGTGAAAATAGGAGGCATCCAGACTGTCCCGAGTCGCATCGAGCGACGTCACGGAGACACCTCATGAAGATTCGAAACCTGCTGTTCGTACTTGCCGGCACGACCTTGGCGGCGGTTGGATTCGCACAGGCCGCCCCGTCCCCGCACGACATGGCGCAAACCTCGCAGAGCACGCCAGCCACGGCGCCAAAACTGCATGCGGCCATGCGTACGCTGTGGCATGGGCACATCGTGCATACGCGCGAATATGCTTTCGCCGTGCATGCCCGTGATGGCGCCAAAGCCGAGGCAGCAGCTAAGGCGGTGGTCGCCAATGCCAAACAGATCGCGGACGCGGTAGGCAGCTTTTATGGCAAGCCGGCCGGCGACCAGACGCTGAAGTTGCTCGCCGGTCACTGGGGCGGCGTCAAGGCGCTCACCGACGCCAGCGCAGCCGGCGATACCGCTGGCGAACAGAAAGCCATGGCCGATCTCGATACGAATGTCACCGCGATTGCCAAATTCTTTTCCAGCGCCAACCCCAACTTGCCGGAAAGCGCCTTGCGGAGCCTGTTCGCGACCCATGTGGCGGAGCACGCTGCGCAGATCAAGCAAATCATGAGCGGCGATAGCAAGGGCGAGCAGGCCACCTGGACCGAAATGCAGGCACATATGAACACCATCGCCGATGCATTCGCCAGCGGCATCGCCAAGCAATTCCCCGACAAGGCGCACTGAACGATGGTGGCGCTCAGGCAACTCGGAACCACGCAGCAGCGCCTGTTGCGGCAGCTGCTGATGGCGAACGAGGGCGGTACGGTGGAATCGCTGTGCGCGCAACTGCGCATCAGCCACAACGCCGTGCGTCAGCACCTGAGCGCCTTGATCGCGCGCCGGTACGTAGAACGGACGCAATCGAAACCCAGCGGCGGACGGCCAACAGCGTGCTATCGACTTACCGCGGAAGGGCATGCGCTATTCCCGCGCCATTACGGCGTCATCGCCACAGCGTTGCTGGCGCAACTGCATGCACAGCTCGGCGACGACGCCATGGAAAACATGTTGCGCGAACTCGGCCGGCACCTTGGCAGTCACGAAATCGCCCCTTTGCCTGATACGCCGCCCGAAGAAGTGGTGCACGGCATTGCGCAGAAACTCGACATGCTCGGTTATGAAGCAACTGCCGCGCGCCATGGCGCGGAATGGCAGATCGAAGCATTCAATTGCGTGTTCCATGCACTGGCCAAGCAGTATCCGCAGGTATGCAAATTCGATCTCGCCTACATGGAAGCCGCCAGCGGCCGGCGTATCCACCACATGGAATGCATCGTGCGCGGCGGGCACGTGTGCCGCTTCCGGCTGGGCGCACTGCTGTCCAGGGTTAAGGAAAGCGGCACGAAGGAATGATGGCGCCCCGTCAACCATTCGCCAGCAGATCGAGTTGACAGCACTCCGGCCGGCTCCCACACTGTGCGCCGGTTTACCGGAGCCTCCCATGACTGCAGCCGCTCTTCGCCACGACTGGACCCGCGACGAAGTCGCCGCCCTGTTCGCCTTGCCTTTCAATGAGCTGCTGCATCGGGCGCACAGCGTGCATCGCGAGCATCACGATCCGAACGCGGTGCAGGTCTCGACCCTGCTGTCGATCAAGACCGGCGGTTGCCCGGAGGATTGCGGTTATTGCCCCCAAGCAGCGCGCTACCACACCGGCGTGAAGGCGGAAAAACTGATGTCGGTAGACGCCGTGGTTGCCCGCGCGCAGGCCGCCAAGAACGCCGGTGCGAGCCGCTTCTGCATGGGCGCGGCGTGGCGCAGCCCGAAAGATCGCGACGTGGCCCAGGTGGCCGAAATTGTTTCGGCCGTCAAGGCGCTGGGCCTTGAGACCTGCGCCACGCTGGGCATGCTCAACGGCGAACAGGCGAAGACGCTGAAGCAGGCCGGCCTGGATTACTACAACCACAATCTCGACACGGCGCCGGAGTTCTACGGCGAGATCATCCATACGCGCCAATACCAGGATCGCCTGGATACGTTGGAACACGTGCGCCAGGTTGGCCTGAAAACCTGCTGCGGCGGCATCGTCGGCATGGGTGAAACGCGCGAACAGCGCGCCGGCCTGCTGCAGACGCTGGCCACGCTGCCGGAGCATCCGCAATCAGTGCCGATCAACCAGCTGGTGCAAGTGCCGGGCACACCCTTGCATGGCACCGAGGCCCTGGACCCGTTCGAGTTCGTGCGCACGATCGCCGTGGCGCGCATCCTGATGCCGGCATCGATGGTGCGGCTCTCCGCCGGCCGCCAGCAGATGGACGATGCCGTGCAGGCGCTGTGTTTCTTCGCCGGCGCCAACTCGATTTTCTATGGCGAAAAGCTGCTGACCACCGGCAATCCGGATGTGGAGCACGATCGCGCACTGTTCCGGCGACTCGACCTGCATGCATTGGAAGTAACGGAAGATACCGACACCGTGCACGCCGGCATTCTTGAAACAGAATCAGCAGGCTGCGGGCACGGCTGTGGCTGCAGTGCCGCGGCCTGATCTGCTCAAGCGATTAGCCGTCCAAACGGCTGAACGTGGGCAGGCGCAATTGCAGCGTCGCCTGCGCACCATCACACGCGCCGAAGGGCCTTTCGTGGAAAGCCACGGGCGGCGCCTGCTGGCTTTCTGCACCAACGACTATCTGGGCTTGGCCCAGGATTCGCGCCTGATCGCCGCCTGGAAGCAGGCCGCTGATGAGAGCGGAGTCGGCAGCGGTTCCGCGCACCTCATCTGCGGACACCGGCGTGAGCATGCCGAATTGGAAGAAATGCTGGCCGAATGGACCGGCCGCGAACGTGCACTGCTGTTTTCCGCCGGCTACATGGCCAATCTCGGCGTGATCCAGGCGTTGCTGCAGCGGGGCGAGCTATGTGTGCAGGACAAGCTCAATCACGCCTGCCTGCTTGACGGCGCGCAACTGGCGGGCGCCATGTTGAAGCGCTATCCGCATGCCGACGTCGAAGCTGCAACGCGCCAGCTGCAAAGCAATGAAGAGGCTTGCGCCTTGCTGGCCACCGATGGCGTCTTCAGCATGGACGGCGACGTCGCGCCGTTGCACGAACTCGCCGCCTTATGCGCGCGCGAAAGCGCAACGCTGATGGTGGATGACGCACACGGCCTGGGCGTGCTCGGCAACGATGGCGCTGGCAGCGTGGCCGAAGCAGGGCTCAGCGAGCGAGACGTGCCGGTGTTGATGGCAACGCTGGGCAAGGCCGTGGGATGCAGCGGCGCCTTCGTCGCCGGGCCAACGGCATTGATCGACGGCCTGATCCAATTCGCGCGCACGTACATCTACACCACCGCCATGCCGCCTGCACTGGCAGCGGCGACATGTTGCGCCGTCAGCCTTGCACGTACGGAAAGCTGGCGCCGGCAAAAGCTCAATGCATTGATCCAGCGTTTCCGGCATGGCGCGGAACAACTCGGCCTGCCATTGATGCCGTCGCGCACGGCGATCCAGCCATTGCTGCTGGGGGACGCGCAACGCACGCTGGAAGCCTCGCGTGCCTTGGAAGCAAACGGCCTGCTGGTGGTGGCGATCCGCCCACCCACGGTGCCGCAAGGCCAGGCGCGCCTGCGCATTACCTTGTCTGCCGCCCATGAGGAAGCGCATGTGGATCGCCTGCTGGAAGCCTTGGCGCGCCTTCGGCTCGCGGGTGCCCCGGTATAATTGCGCCCCGCACGTTTAGCCACCGCCATGTCGATCCTGAATATCTCCGCCTATCGCTTCGTCAGCCTGGACGATCTGCCCGCGCTGCGCGAGCGCATGCTTGCGCAATGTCACGCGCAGGCCTTGAAGGGCACGATTTTGCTGGCGCCGGAAGGCATCAACCTGTTTCTCGCCGGGCCGCGCGAAGCGGTGGATACCTTCATGAACTGGCTACGCGAGGACTCCCGCTTTGCCGGCATGAAGGCCAAGGAATCTCTTTCCGACGAGGTGCCGTTCAAACGCATGCGCGTGCGGCTTAAGAAGGAAATCATCACCCTGCGCCACCCGACCATTCGACCCGAAGGTGGTCGCGCACCGGCGATAGCTGCAGCCACCCTCAAGCGCTGGCTGGATCAAGGATGCGATGACGAAGGCCGCGACATAGTGTTGCTGGACACGCGCAACGCATATGAAACCGATGTGGGCCTGTTTCCGCAGGCGGTCGACTATCGCATTGCAAGCTTTACCGAACTGCCTTCCGCCGTGGCAGGCGATCATGCTCGCTACGCGGAAAAAACCATCGTGTCGTACTGCACGGGCGGCATTCGCTGCGAGAAGTTCGCGCTGTATATGCAGGACATTGGCATGGAGCGCGTGTTTCAGCTGGAAGGCGGCGTTCTGAAGTACTTCGAGGAAACGGGCGGCGCGCACTGGCGTGGCGACTGCTTTGTGTTTGACGAGCGTGGAGCGGTGGATAAGGCCCTGAGTCCTGCCGAGAGCGCCGTCGGCCCGGCCAAGGCCGGGGCCCAGCGCCTTGAGGAGTCAAACAAGTCTCTGGACCCCGGCCTTCGCCGGAGTGACGAGCCCCACGCATGAGCCTCTACATCGAAACCCGAGGCAGCGGCCCGGTTCCGCTGGTCATGCTGCACGGCTGGGCCATGCATGGCGGCATTTTCAATCCGCTGGTGGATGCGCTGCGCGAACATTGCACGATGTACTTGGTCGACTTGCCCGGCCACGGCCTTTCCCGCGATTGCGGGTTGCCACTGGAACCGCATGCCTGTGCGCGCGCGATCGCCGATGCCACGCCTTCGGCGATCTGGCTGGGCTGGTCGCTCGGCGGCTTGATCGCCTTGCAGGCAGCGCTGGATTTTCCGCAGCACGTGCGCGGCCTTGCCATGTTGTGCGCCACGCCGCGCTTCGTGAGCGGCGATAACTGGCCGCAGGGACGCGATCCCGCGCTGGTGCGCCAGCTCGCCATGGACCTGGAAACCGATTACCACGCCACCATCGAGCGCTTCCTCGCCTTGGAAGTGATGGGCAGTCCCGATCCACGTGCCGAAATGCGCAAATTGCGCGCCGAAGTCTTCGCACGCGGCGAACCCGATCTGCGTGTATTGCAGGAGGGCATTCGCGTGTTGGATGAAACCGATTTGCGCGCGCGCTTGCCTCAACTGGCCCGCGGCAGTTGGTGGTGTGCCGGGCGCCTCGATCGACTGGTGCATCCTTCGGCGATGGAATGGTCCGCGCAAGCCAGCCAGGGCGAATTCCACGTCATCGCGCATGCCGGGCACGCGCCCTTTCTCAGCCATGCCGATGCCGTCGCGCACATACTGCGGCCATGGCTGAAGGCGAACGCATGAGCGACTTCCACATCGACGCTCAGCGTGTGCGCGCCAACTTCAGCCATGCTGCCAGCAGCTACGAGCAGCACGATGTACTGCAGCGTGAAGTGCAGCAGTTGCTGCTCGAGCGTTTGGACTTCTATCTGCAACAGCCCGAGCGCGTCATCGACGTTGGCGCGGGCACCGGCCGCGGCAGCGCGCTGTTGAAGAAGCGCTATGGCAAGGCGCAAGTGATCGCCCTGGATGCAGCATTGCCGATGCTGCGCGCGGCGAAATCGCATGCGAGCTGGCTCAAGCCCTTCGTGCGCGTGTGCAGCGAGGCAACGGCGTTGCCGCTGCCCGACCACAGTGTGGACGTATTGCATTCCAACCTATGCTTCCAGTGGATCGATGATCTACCGGCGCTGTTTGGCGAATGCGTGCGCGTGCTGAAACCTGGCGGCATGCTGCTCTTTTCCACCTTCGGTCCCGACACGCTGCGCGAGCTGCGCGCCGCCTGGGCCGCGGTGGATCAGCATTCGCACGTCAGCCGGTTCCTGGACATGCACGACCTGGGCGACGCGATGATCACGGCCGGCTTGCGCGATCCGGTGCTGGACGTGGACCGCTTTACGCTCACTTATAGCGAGCCCAAAGCACTGCTGCGCGAACTGAAGGGCCTCGGCGCCACTCACGCCGATCGCGGCCGGGAGCGCGGCCTTACCGGCAAGCGGCACTTTCAGGCCATGCTGGCTGCCTATGAAGCGATGCGCGTGGATGGCCGCATTCCGGCAACCTGGGAAGTGGTGACGGCGCATGCCTGGGGACCTGCGCCCGGGCAATCGCGGCGTGCGAAAGGTGGCGGCGAGATCGCCAGTTTCTCGATTGACAGCCTGCGCGGTTCGCGGCGGCGCTAGGGATGCCCTGATCTATTCCATGCACCCGGCATGACGTCCAGAAGGCCCGCAGGGTGTGTCGCGTGGCGCAGGGCAGACTGGCGTCTGTTCAAGCCGCGCGGCGCAGCCTGCGGGCCTTCTGGACGTCACCCCGTCTTTAAAATTCAATAGGTTGGGCCGCACGGTATGCACGCCTCGCTTCGCCCCGCCGTCTCGACATACCACCAGTATGCCTTCACCGCCGGGGCAAACCGAGGCGCGCATACCGTGCGGTGACGGATGCATGGAATAGATCAGGGCATCCCTAGGGATGCTGGGAACGCATCCCGGCCGACGGCTTGATTATTTCTGTGGCGCTACGGCGCTGGATGCAGACGCCGGCTGCGCCGCACTGGCGTTCTGCCGCTGCTTGGGCAAATAAGTCATGCTCACGTTGCCGGTGCCGGTGAAATACGAGGTGTTGGTGTTGTAGGTGAGCTTGTCGGCATGCGCTTCGCCCATGCCTTGCTGCGTCACGACAGCATTCGGCTGCAGCACTGCGATGCCGTTGATGTTGTCGTAATCCAAGGTGGGCGCTTCGCCGGTCATCAGATGATCGTTGTCGTCCAGCTGCTGGATGTGCGCGGGACGACCCTTGATGACGATGCGGCTGACCTGGCTCTGGCCATCCAGATAAACCTGCGCAATGTCGCCCTTGGCTTTCATGGTGCCCTGGGTTATCACCACGTTGCCCGTGAGGGTGGTAATGGTGTTGGGTTCATGGAAGCCGTTGACAGAATCTTGAGAGGTATTCATCGGCTGGTTGCGGTCACCGGTCTTGGCGTGGACCGCCAGTGGCAGGACCAGGGTGATCCCCATCCCCAGCCGGAGCAGGGAGCCGCCACGGCAACGCACGCGTGAATCTTGGGACGGCTTCATGTGCAACGACTCCATGGTCCAGTTGTGGCCACATTCTATTGATCTGGCAGGCTGCGATGCCAATCCCAGCGTGTTTTGGCATGGCCGTGCTGCGATTTCATCCAGCCCAAGAACGTTCAGCGCTTGCTGGCGCATGCCTGGTGCCGGAAGCATTCCACAAGATGGTCGTTGACCATGCCGGTCGCCTGCATGAGGGCATAGCAGATGGTGGTGCCTACGAAGCGGAAGCCGCGCTTTTTCAGCGACTTGCTCATCCGGTCGGAAACCGGGGTGCTGGCCGGCACGTCGGCACGGGCGTGCCAGCTATTGCGAATCGGCTTGCCGTCGACGAAGGACCAGAGATAGGCATCCAGGCTGCCGTGTTCCTCGATCACGTCCAGGGCGGTTTTGGCGTTGTCGCGTACGGAAGTGATTTTCAGGCGGTTGCGGATCAAGCCTGGATCGAGCAACAACTTTTCCAGTTCGCGATCATTCATTGCGGCGACGCGGGCGATGTCGAAGCCGTGAAAGGCGCGGCGATAGTGATCGCGCTTGTGCAATACGGTGCGCCATGACAGACCGGCCTGCGCACCCTCCAGGCACAGGAACTCGAACAGCATCCGGTCGTCGTGCAGCGGCACGCCCCACTCGCTGTCGTGGTAGGCCTGCATCAGCTCGCCATCGGCGGCCCAATGGCAGCGTAGTCGCGTGGTGGCCACGGTATCCCCTTCCATCCTGATCAAGGATGCGCAGGATACCGCCAACTCAGTGCGCGATTTCCAGACTGCATTGCGCGGCACCGGCACTACGGCAACCGAGATGCCTGATGCGCACCTTCTTGGCCGCCACCGCCGCACCCAACAGGCCTTCGAGGTAGCCGCCGTAGAACCAGCAGCCGGAATGGCCGATCGAAGCGCACAGCGGGCAGTTGAGTAGGTGCCCATGCACACCGCGCTGTTCGATCTGGCCAATCTGCTGCATGGCGGGTACGGCGACACGCCTGATCGCCTCGCCCAGGCTAAAGGACTGAGGGTGCGTCCTCAACGGCGCACTGGCTGCACGCTCATGACAGGCAAGGCCTGCTGCCTTCGTACCACGCCTGTCCCCGCTTGCCTTACCAAGGCAGTGCATCGAGATCGACATTGCCTCCGGTGAGCACGAGGCCCACCCGACGCCCGGCAAAACGCTCGCGCTGCTGGAGAATGGCGGCGAACACGGTGGCGCTTGATACCTCCACCGTCAGCTTGAGGTGCTGCCAAAGCAACTTCATGGCGGCAATGGTTTCGTCATCGCTGACCGTGATCACCTTGACGCGGTGCTCGCGCAAGGCGGCAAGATTCGGTTCGCCCACCAGTGCACGCAAGCCATCGCAAATCGTATCCGGCGTGAAATGCTCGATGCGTGCTCCACGTGCGAGCGAGTCCGCAGCATCTGCCGCGCCCGCGGGCTCAGCGCCGAACATTTCGATCGCCGGCTTCAAACTGTGTGCGGCAATTGCACAGCCGGACAGCAGGCCGCCGCCGCCCACCGGCATGATGATGGCATCCAGTTCCTCGCTCTGCCGCAGCAATTCCAATACAGCCGTGCCTTGTCCCGCCATGACCCGCGTATTCGCATACGGATGCACCATGACCGCGCCTGTCGCCTGCTGCACCTCGGCAGCTTTGGCTTCTCGTGCAGCCTGGGTAGCTGCGCAACGATGGATCGTCGCGCCAGCCTGCTCGATCGCCGCCAGCTTGGCGCGCACGGCGCCTTCAGGCACTACGACGTGCGCCGCAATGCCGCGCGTCACCGCCGCCATCGCCAACGCGTTACCGTGATTGCCGGACGAATGCGTGACGACGCCGCAGCGCGCTTCGTCTTCCGTCAGCGACCACACCGCATTGCAGGCGCCTCGAAATTTAAAAGCGCCACCGCGTTGCAGGTTTTCGCATTTGAAATGCAGCTCGGCGCCAGCCAAGGCATCCAGCGCCGCGTGGCGCAGCACGGGCGTGACCACCGCATGCGGCGCAATGCGCGCCGCTGCGTCATGAATGTCTGGGAGAGTGGGCAGTTGCACGTTCATGTGCGATCGATCTCCACGCCGCAACGGAAGACGCGCTCGGCACCGGCCTCCAGCCGGATGGCGCCAGCGCAATCGGCGCGATTGAAGGCGTTGGACATGCTTTCCATCGGCTCCAGCGCCACGGCGCGGCGTACATCGCGGCTTACCGTGTCGGCCGTAAACACCAGCACCACGCCATGCTCCTGCCACATGCTGATGCGCAAGCCGCTGGCCGGATCGCGTAAACGCGTGCGCACGCGGCCATCGGCGTCGGGTACGAGCCCGGCAAACGCATTGTCGATTTTCACGTTGCCGATGGGCCTGGGCGTGCGGAAATCCAACGCCTTTGGTGCCTGCTCCAGCGGCAGGAACGCCTCTGCGCCCGGCAGCGGAATCAACTCCGGCGAGGTACGCACCAGCCTGGTGGCAGGCACCTGCAGCTCCCACGTATCCAGCTCGCTGCCATCGAAGCGGAAGTACGGATGCCAGCCGAAGAAACACGGCGCAGCATCGCTACCGACGTTGCGCATGCTCACCGCCAGCGATAGCCCCTTTGCATTGAGCGTATAGGCAACCGCCAGATCGATCGCGAACGGATAACCAGCAAATGCGCCAGGGCGAATAACCGAGGTAGCAAAGGTCACGTGCGCACCATGCGCATCGGCGTGTTGGTTGGCGACGTCGAAATCCAGCGTGCGCACGAAGCCATGCCGGATGCCGCGCTGCGCTTCCACGCCAGGCTGCATGTCATAGGTGTTGCCGTCGAAGTCGTAGCGGGCGTCCGCAATGCGATTGGCGAACGGCGCCATGATCGCGGAGCGTGCACTCTGGCTGCGTTCCAGCTCGCCGGCATCGCGGTAGCCATCGATCAGCGCATGCGTGATGCCATCCGTCGTTTGCTCAAGCGTGACCAGGTTCGCACCTCGGCGGGCTACGCTGGCGCGGCGGCCATGCCTGGCATCGCACAAGACGACGATGTCATGGCTTCCCCACCGGGCTTTTTCGAGACTGAATCCGCTCATTCGCTTGTCCTGTCGATCAAAGTGCCTCATGTTAGCCTGAGATATCTCTGCACTTCACCGGCTCCCGCACATGAACCTCGTCAGCGAAACTGCCCCGATCCACTTGCGCGACTATCGGCCTCCGGCATGGTCGGTGGACACCATCGAACTGGACATCGACCTGGGGATCGATACGACCGAGGTTTCTTCGCGCCTCACGCTACGCAATGATCCAGGGCAATCGGTGCCGCTCCGGCTGGATGGCGAAGGGTTGGAATTGCTGGCGATGTCGCTCGATGGCCGTGCACTTGATGCCGGCGACTATCGCTATGAGAAAGGTGGATTGGAAATCCATGGCGCGCGTGATGGCAGCGTGCTGGAAACACGGGTACGGGTGCAGCCTGCCGCCAATACCACGCTTGAGGGTTTGTATCTGTCTGGTTCGCGCGAACGTGGCTTTCTGCTGACGCAGTGCGAAGCAGAAGGGTTCCGGCACATCACGTTTTTTCCCGATCGCCCGGATGTGCTCGCACGCTATACGGTGACCTTGCGGGCCGATCGCGAACGCTTTCCCGTGCTATTGGCCGGGGGCAACCCTGCCGGCAGCGGGGAGTTGGCCGACGGACGCCATTGGGCGCGCTTCGTCGATCCGCATCCCAAGCCCTGCTATCTGTTCGCCTTGGTGGCGGGACGCCTGGAGAACATCCAGCGCGACTACGTCACCGCCGATGGACGCAAGGTAAAGCTGGTGATCTGGTCCGAAGCCAATGTGATCGATTGCTGCCACTACGCGCTCGACGCGCTGGAACGCTCGATGCGCTGGGACGAGCGCGCCTATGGCCGCAACTTCGATCTGGATGTGTTCCATGTCGTCGCCACCCACGATTTCAACATGGGCGCGATGGAGAACAAGGGGCTGAATATTTTCAACGCGAAATTCCTGCTGGCTGATCCGGATACCAGCACGGACGACGAATACCGCGCGGTCGAAGCGGTCGTCGCGCACGAGTATTTCCATAACTGGACCGGCAATCGCGTCACCTGTCGCGACTGGTTCCAGCTATCGCTCAAGGAAGGGCTGACGGTATTTCGCGAGCAGCAATTTTCTGCGGACATGAATTCCGCCGCATTGAAGCGCATCGAAGATGTTGCGTTGCTACGCCGCACGCAGTTTCCGGAAGACGCAGGCCCGCTCGCGCATCCAGTGCGCCCGGCTGAATATCGCGAGATCAACAACTTCTATACCGCCACGGTGTACGAAAAAGGCTCGGAGCTGGTGCGCATGATCGCCGGACGACTGGGCCAGGAAGGGTTTCGCCGTGGCATGGATTTGTATTTCGACCGGCACGATGGACAAGCGGCGACGATCGAAGATTTTCTGGCCGCGCTGGGTCAGGCCAATCACATCGACCTGACGCCTTATCTCACGTGGTATGCGCAGGCAGGCACACCGCGCCTGCAAGCCAAGGGCGAGTACGATGCCACGCGGCACGAATACACGCTCACGCTTTCCCAGCAGATGCGGCCCACGCCGGGCCAGGTGGAAAAGGCGCCAGTGCCCATCCCGGTGAAGCTGTCGTTGTTCGATCGGCAAGGCCAGATGCTGTCCTTGCATCTGGATGGCCAGGCGCATGGCGACGAAACGGTTGTCGTGCTCAGCAAGCCGTCGCAGCGCTTTGTGTTCCAGCACGTGCCTTCGCCGCCCGTGCCATCGCTGCTGCGCGGCTTTTCGGCGCCAGTGGTGCTGGAGTGCGATGACACGCCGGACGATTTGGCGCTGCTGCTCACGCACGATGCGGATGGGTTCAATCGTTGGGAAGCAGGGCAGCAACTGGCCATGCTGGCTTTCGATATGTCCCATGATGGCGATGATTCCTACGCGTGCAAGGCGTGGCGGCAGGCGCTGGCAGCTTTGTTTCGGCAGGGGGCGATCGACGATGCCTTGCTCGCTGATCTGCTGACGCCGCCGGGCGAAATCGAGTTTGCCGATCGACAAAGTGAAGTGGATCCGGCACGCATTCATGCGCAACGCCAGGTCATGCAGCATCGCCTGGCCGAGCAGATCGGCATCGAGAACTTGCTTGCGCGCTACCACGGCCTCGCCACGTATGCGGGCGCATCACAACTGGATGCCGCCAGCCAGGCCAGGCGCCGCCTGAAGCGCCGTGTGCTGGAACTGCTGGCCCTGGTCGATGCCGAACAAGCGTTGGCGTTGGCGGCCAAGCAGTACGACGTTGCGTCCGGCATGACCGATCGCCTTGCCGCGTTGAGTGTGCTGGTGCGCCACTGCGCACCTCAGGCAGCTGCAGCGCTGGCGCATTTCCGCGAACGCTATGCGGACAATCCGCTGGCACTGGACAAGTGGTTCACCGTGCAAGCGCAGGTGCCGGGCGAACCGGCGCTCGCCATCGTCAAGCAGCTGGAAAGCGATCCGTCCTTTACGCTGAAGAATCCCAATCGAGCTCGTTCCCTGCTGGGTGCTTTCGCCAGCAGCAATCCGAGTGGATTCCATCGTGTGGATGGTGCGTCCTATCAGTTTTTCGCCGAACGCCTTGCGCAACTGGACGCACTCAATCCACAGATTGCTGCGCGTCTTGCCACGGCGTTCAACGGTTGGCAGCGACTGGAACCGGTGCGTCGGAATGCGGCACGGCAGGCGCTGGAAGGTTTGGTGCAACGCGACGGACTGTCGCCCAACTTGAGCGAAATCGCCGGCAATGTCTTGCAGCGCTGAAAACGCAAACGGCGACCCGGGTGGTCGCCGTTGCGGGGCGGTACTTCTCAATATCCCGTCAGGCGGGAAGATGATCCAGTTCGCTGATCAGATGGCTCATGCGCGATTCGATACGCGGCCGAAGCTGTTCTTGCTGGACCGGATCGCGCTCGACGAGGTGATCCATCGCCATTTCGAGGCGACCGATTTCCACCATCAAGTCGTGCCGCACATACACCGGTGCAAACTCGTTGCTGCTATCCATGACACACCCCCTTTCTTTGCATTGCATGGAATGCGCAGCAACAGGCGTGCCATCGCGTGATGCAGTTCACATCTTCACATTGGCTTACATCACTCTGTGACCTTTTCTGTCAGCAGTTGCCGTTAGCCGACAGAAATTTGCGTTTCAGTCACTTCATATTCACGCGTGTGGGGCGATGATCACTCTCACGCCACGGGGGGTGCGGTCTATCCGTTCTTGCCCGTTGGGCTACCAGTTTCTGGCGCCCGGCACTACGGTCATCCTGGATTCCCCCTGTTCCTGAGACCGCCGGGCGCCAGATCTCTCTCAAGAGATCAAAAAAAATAGACGGCGCCCCGAAAGGGCGCCGTCTCTGCTTCCTCACCCGGTACGCGAAAGGACCCCTGCCGTCCTGTCTCAGCGCGCAAATCGCGCGGCATCTGCCCGTGAAAGTGCGGTTAGCCTAATGCAGAAAGCATGCCAGCTTGGCGTAAGCATGCGCAGGCCATCGCTGACGGACGCTTCGCAGTATCATAAACGTTTGTCCTTTCTGTATTTATCTACATCCCATGCTTCATCCGACCTCCTACGACGTGATCGTGATCGGCGGCGGCCACGCCGGCACCGAAGCCGCGCTTGCGTCGGCACGCTGCGGCGTGCGCACGCTGCTGCTGAGCCACAACATCGAGACGATCGGCCAGATGAGCTGCAACCCGGCGATCGGCGGCATCGGCAAGGGGCATCTGGTGAAGGAAATCGACGCGCTGGGCGGCGTCATGGCCCACGCTGCGGACCGGGCCGGCATCCAGTGGCGCACACTGAACGCGTCCAAGGGCCCGGCGGTGCGCGCTACGCGCTGCCAGGCCGATCGCATGCTGTACAAGGCCGCCATCCGCCGCATGGTGGAAACCGAGCCGAACCTGGACCTGTTCCAGCAAGCCGTCGACGATCTGCTGATCGAGCAAGGCCGCGTGGTTGGCGTAGTGACGCAGATGGGCGTTTCCTTCCGCGCCAGGTCCGTGGTGCTCACTGCGGGCACCTTTCTGGGTGGCAAGATCCATATCGGCCCCGCCCACTATGCGGGCGGGCGCGCCGGCGATCCGCCGGCCACCACGCTGGCCCAACGCCTGCGCGAACTGCCGTTGGCGGCCGAGCGCCTCAAAACCGGAACGCCCCCGCGTATCGATCTGCGCAGCATCGATTTCAGCGGACTGGAAGAACAGCCGGGCGATGACCCCGCGCCGGTGTTCTCCTACCTCGGCTCGCGCGATGAGCATCCGCGCCAGGTCAGCTGCTGGATCACCCATACCAGTGTCCGCACCCATGACGTCATCCGCGGCGCGCTCGATCGCTCGCCGCTGTACACAGGCCAGATCGAGGGCGTCGGTCCGCGCTACTGCCCTTCCATCGAAGACAAGGTGGTGCGCTTCGCTGACAAGGGCTCGCACCAGATCTTCATCGAGCCGGAAGGCCTGGACAGTTTCGAGATCTATCCCAACGGCATCTCCACCTCGCTGCCGTTCGACGTGCAACTGGAGCTGGTGCATTCGATCAAGGGTTTCGAGACGGCGCATATCACGCGTCCCGGCTACGCGATCGAATACGACTACTTCGATCCGCGCGGCCTGCATCCCTGGTTGGAGACCAAGACCATCCCTGGGTTGTATTTTGCCGGCCAGATCAACGGCACCACCGGTTACGAAGAAGCGGCCGCGCAGGGGCTGATTGCCGGCCTCAACGCCGCGCTGGCGGTGCACGGCAAGGTGCCGTGGTATCCGCGCCGCGATGAAGCTTATATCGGCGTGCTGATCGACGACCTCACCAGCAACGGCACCATCGAGCCCTATCGCATGTTCACCTCGCGCGCGGAATACCGCCTGCATCTGCGCGAGGACAACGCCGATCTGCGTCTTACGGAAACCGGCTACGCGCTCGGTGTCGTGCCGCAGGCGCGCTTCGATGCGCTGCGCACCAAGCGCGACGCCGTGGAACGGGAAACGCAGCGCCTGGGTGCCTTGTGGGCGGCACCGAACAATCCGCTGGGCGCGGCAATCGAGCGCCAGCTCGGCATTGCCGTGAGCCGTGAAACCAACGCGCTGGATCTGCTGCGCCGGCCGGAACTCGACTATGCGAAATTGGCCAAGGTGTCCGAACTGGGACCGATGGTCGATCGCGAGGACGTCGCCGCGCAGGTCGAGGTGCAAACCAAGTACGCCGGCTATCTCGAGCGCCAGCGCGAAGAAATCGAACGCCAGCGCCGCCATGAAAGCACGGCCATTCCCGCCAGCTTCGATTACGACAAGGTGCGTGGGTTGTCTGCCGAAGTGCTGTTGAAGCTGAAACGCAGCATGCCGGCCACGATCGGCCAGGCAGCGCGTATCAGCGGCGTCACGCCGGCAGCCATTTCATTGCTGCTGGTGCATCTGAAGCGTCGCGACGCGGCGTGATGCCGGCAGCAACACATGCAGTGGGCATTCAAGACAATTCCGCAGCTGACAATCCGCATGTCTACGGTGCTCGCTTGAGCGTGCTCAGCGAGCCGCGCCCTCCGGCCATGCGCCGCATGGCATCATCCGCAGCGACACCCGGTGAGAATTGAGCGATGGAAGTTTGGATTGGTCGCAACGGCGAACGCCACGGCCCTTATCAGGAAGAACAGGTAAAAGAGTGGCTGCGCAGCGGCCAGCTCAGCCCTGACGATCTCGGCTGGTACGAAGGACTGGCCGACTGGCGACCGCTATCGCTGCTGTTTCCGCAAGACAAGCCGGCTCCTGCGCCCAACCCCTACGGCCCGCCGCCGCTGCAACAAACCCAGCAGGCACAACCGGCAGGCCGCACCATCCATTTCGATTACGCCAGCTTCTGGCAGCGTTTCGGCGCGTGGGTGATCGACCTGCTCATCCTGATGATTCCGTCCATGCTCGTGACCTACGCGCTCGGCGGCGTGGAGGCCTACAAGCATCTGCTCGATCAGATTCAAGCCGGCGCCGACATGGCCACGGCTTTGCGCGACTATGCCAAGGCGACAGAAGGCGCCAATGTGGCCTCGTTGGTCATCACGTTTCTGTATTACATGCTCTTCGAAGCATCCAAGCTGCAGGCGACGCCGGGCAAGTTGGCGCTGCGCCTGCGCGTGACCGGCCTCAACGGGCAACGCATCACGCTTGGCCGTTCTGCCGCACGCAATATCGTGAGGCTGCTCGGCGCGGTGTTCGGCTTGATCCCGATCGTCTGCTATCTGGCCATCACTTGGACGCAGCGCAAGCAAGGTTTGCACGATCTGTGGGCCAGCACCTTCGTGCTCAACGGCACCGCCCAGGAACAGCCGCCGAATCGCCCAAACGGCGAACAGCCCGGCCACTTCAATGCCTGATTGATCACATCGATAGGGCGCAGCCTTCTGGGCCTGCGCCGCTTTTTTTGTCATGCTCGCCAACCGGCGAAGCATGATGGCTCTCGCCAACGCGTTTGTCGCATTACCAAACTCCAGGAATTTCGTTTAGTCCCATGCTCAGCATTGAACAACGCATCGCCCAGGACATCGCCGCCAAATCGGAACAGGTACGCGCCGCTGTGGAATTGCTTGATGGCGGCGCCACCGTGCCCTTCATCGCGCGCTACCGCAAGGAAGCCACCGGAGGTCTCGACGACACGCAACTGCGCACGCTCGAAGAGCGCCTGCGCTATCTGCGCGAACTGGAGGAACGCCGCACGGCGATCCTCGCCAGCGTCGAGGAGCAAGGCAAACTCACCGAAGCACTGAAGCGGGACATTCGGGAAGCCGACACGAAGGCACGCCTGGAAGACCTCTACCTGCCGTACAAGCCCAAGCGCCGCACCAAGGCGCAGATCGCACGCGAGGCCGGCCTCGAGCCATTGGCGATCGGCTTGCGCGAAGATCCCACGCAGTCGCCCGAGACGCTCGCCGAGCCGTTCGTGGACGCGGAAAAAGGCGTGACCGACGTGCGCGCCGCACTCGATGGCGCGCGCGCCATTCTGATGGAAAGCATCGCCGAAGATGCGCAGCTGCTCGGCGAATTGCGTGACTGGTTGTGGGAGAAAGGCCAGATCCGCGCCAAGGTAGTCGAAGGCAAGGAAAACGAAGGCGCGAAATTCCGCGACTACTTCGACCACATGGAAGCGATCGGCAAAATCCCTTCGCATCGCCTGCTGGCGCTGATGCGCGCGCGCAACGAAGGCGTGATCGAACTGGAACTGTTGCCCGCGGCAGAAGCCGAACAAGGTCATCAGGAAGCCGAAGGTCGCGTCGCGTCGCACAGCGGCATCATCGACCGTGGCCGCGCTGCCGATGCGTGGCTGCGTGAAACGGTGCGCATGACCTGGCGCGTGAAGCTGCACTTGCACCTTACGCTGGATCTGTTCGGCCGCGTGCGCGAGGCCGCGGAAGACGAAGCCATCCGCGTGTTCGGCGACAACCTCAAGGATCTGATGCTGGCCGCGCCCGCTGGCGCCAAGACCGTGATGGGGCTGGACCCGGGCATCCGTACCGGCGTGAAAGTGGCCGTGGTCGATGCCACCGGCAAGCTCTTGGCCACCGATACCATCTATCCGCATGAGCCGCGCAACCAGTGGGATCAGTCGATCGCGCGGCTGGCGATATTGAGCAAGCAGCATGGCGTCAACCTGATCGCCATCGGCAACGGCACGGCATCGCGCGAGACGGACAAGCTGGCCGGCGAGCTGATCAAAAAGCACGCGGATCTGACGCTGGCGAAGATCGTGGTGAGTGAAGCGGGCGCTTCGGTGTATTCCGCGTCGGAAACGGCGGCCAAGGAATTTCCGGACCTCGACGTGAGTTTGCGCGGCGCCGTGTCCATCGCCCGCCGCCTGCAAGATCCACTGGCGGAACTGGTGAAGATCGAACCCAAGGCGATCGGCGTCGGCCAATACCAGCACGACGTAAATCAAGTAAAGCTGGCGCGCGCGCTGGATGCAAAGGTGGAAGACTGCGTCAACGCGGTGGGCGTGGACGTGAACACTGCGTCGGCTGCGTTGCTGTCGCGCGTAGCCGGCCTTACGCCCAGCGTCGCCGAGAACGTGGTGAAACATCGCGACGCGAACGGCCCCTTCCCAAACCGCAAAGCCCTGCTGAAAGTGCCGCGCCTGGGCGACAAGGCGTTCGAGCAGTGCGCCGGCTTTTTGCGCATTCCCCAGGGCGACAGCCCATTGGATGCAAGCGCCGTGCACCCCGAGGCGTATCCGGTGGTAGAGCGCATCATTACGCAATGCGGCCGCGAGGTGAGAAGCATTGTCGGCGACATTAGCTTTCTGCGCAGTTTAAAGCCCGAGCAGTACACCGATGAGCGTTTTGGCGTGCCCACGGTACGGGACATTCTCAAGGAACTGGAAAAGCCTGGTCGCGATCCGCGTCCGGAATTCGTCGCCCCGAGTTTTGCCGAAGGCGTGGAAGGCCTGAAAGATCTCAAGCTCGGCATGATCCTCGAAGGCCGCGTTACCAACGTGGCTGCATTTGGCGCCTTCGTCGATATCGGCGTGCATCAGGACGGCCTGGTACATGTCTCCGCGCTATCCCATGCCTTTGTGAAAGATCCGCGCGACGCCGTCAAAGCCGGCGACATCGTCAAGGTAAAAGTGATGGACGTGGACATCGCCCGCCAGCGCATCGCGCTGTCGATGCGTCTGGATGACGAACCCGGTCAACAGGCACGCGGCGGCAAACCGGCCGGTGCGGACACGCGTGGCGGCAGGGACAATCGTGGCGGCTCGCGACCTGGCGGTTCGCCAGCGACGAAACCGGCTTCGGCACCTGCCAATAGTGCTTTCGCAGATGCGCTTTCGCGTGCGTTGAAGCGCTAACACGCAGACGCTTGCCGCTTCCCGCCACCGCAGGTTGCGGGCTCAGGCGTGAGATCCAACAGCGAAGTTCCCCATACGGCAGCGCAGCATGCGCTGCCGTATGGCATGCATTAACGTAACGCTCCGATAACAACAAACGCAGGAGCACCCACACATGTTCCACCCTCGAAAGATCGCTGGCGCCGTGGCGCTGGCCCTCGGCATGGTTGGCGCGGTTCACGCCACCGGCAATCCGAATTCCACGTTCAACGGCGTGGTGGTGTTTGGCGACAGCCTTAGCGATGCAGGCAATATTTCGCTGGCGACCGATCCAAGCATCCAGCCTCCGCTGAAGTTCACGACCAACCCCGGCAATGTGACGATCCAGAACGTAGCCGTCGGGCTCGGCTATTCGCTGACCGCTTCGCTGGCTGGCGGCACTGATTACGCCTGGGGTGGGGCGGGTATCAACAACAACTCGCCGGGTACGCCCTCCACCGTGCCGACCATTACCAGTCAGGTGACCAGCTATCTGGCGAGCAGCAGCGTGAATCCCCATGCGCTGTATGCCATCTGGGGTGGGGCCAACGATATTTTCAACGCGGCCACTTCAGTTGCGGCCGGATCGGCTGCGCAGCAACTGATCGCGCAGACGTTGGCTGGGCAGGCTTCCCTGGCCGTCACCGCCGGCCTGATTCCGAACAATCCGGTCGCCATCGCCGCGTTCGAAGCGCAGATCACGCCTGCCGTCACCGCGCAGGTGAATGCCCAGGTGACTGCGGCAGCCGGCGTTTCCTCGCTGCAAACGGCAACCCAGGCGCAAGCCACCATTGCCGCCGCCGGACAGCAGGAAGTGAAGCTGATCGGTGCCCTGCAGGCGGCTGGGGCGAAAAATATTGTCGTGTTCAATCTGCCCAATATCGGCCTGACGCCGGAAGCGCTTGCGCAAGGTGCCTCGGCAGCGTCGTCGCTGACCGGGCTCAGCGTCATTTACAACAGCCAGCTCAACGCGGGGCTTGGTCATTTGGGCAAGGGCATCATTCCCGTCAACGCTTTTGCCCTGCTCAACCAGGTCGTGGCGAATCCGGGGGCGTACGGCTTTACCAATGTCACGACGCCGGCATGCGGTGCGGGTTCGAGCTCGGTGCAGTGCGGGCCGCAGGGTTCCGGCTTGCCCTACACCTATGCGGCGGGCACCAACCAAAGCTACCTGTTCGCGGACGGCGTGCACCCCACTACGGCAGCCGATGTGATGCTTTCGCAAGTGGTGCTCTCCGAGCTGGCCGCGCCGCAGCAGATCTCCTTGTTGCAGGAAGCTCCGCTCGCCGCCGTGACCACCCAGACGGCGGTGGTGCGCAACCAGATGATGGCCGACACCTTCGGCAGCACCACGCGAGCGTTCGCCGACCTCAGCTATTCGAACCAGCATTTCGACCAGCGTGCCGGCGCCCCTCGCACCAGCAGCAATAACGTCGATCTCACCGTGGGTGCGGATGTTCACGCGACCGACAACATCTCCGCGGGAGTCGCGCTGGGCATCGGCGAACACACGGCCGATGTCACCGGCGGTGGTGGCTACAAGCTGCAGGCGCTTACCGGCCTGGGCTATGTCACCTGGCACAGCGGTGGCGCTTACGCCGGCGTCTACGGTGATTTCGGCCAGGCCAGCTACACCAATGTCAACCGCGTATTCATGATCGGCGATGCTCGCACGAACGAAAGCGGCAAAGTCGATGGTTCGTATGTCGGTTTAGGGTTGCATGGCGGCTACTGGTTCGACATGGGCACGGTGAAGACCGGCCCGTTCGCGAACGTCGAGTACCAGCACATCAGGATCGACGGCTATAGCGAAAACGGCAATGACGCGACCGCGATGTGGTTTGGCAGCCAGGCGCGCAATGCGTTGATCAGCACACTGGGCTGGCGCCTGCAGGGCACGCTGCATACCCAGGGCATGGCTGTGACGCCATATGTCGAGCTGGGCTGGAACCATGACAGCCGCGCCGGCACCGACATGGTCACCGCCGGCCTCAACAGCATGAACGGCAGCTTCGACATGGCCGGCTTCACGCCGGACAAGAACTGGGGTTCGGTCAATGCCGGCCTAAGCGCGCAGATCAGCTCGAACCTGTCCGCCTGGGTGGCCTTCAACAGCCATTTCGCCGATCACAGCCAGAGCATGAACGGCTTCAACCTCGGGGTGAAGTACGGCTTCTAAGTCGATTTTCCTGGCAACAAAAAAAGCCGTCCAGTTTGGACGGCTTTTTTTATTCCAGCTTGGGAAGGATGGCTTTACTTGCCCTTGCCGCCTGTTGCCAGATTGAGAATGTCCTTGGCCTGCTGTTGCAGACTCTGGGCATCGTTGTCGCTCAGCGCCGAGCTGTTGCCTTCCGCCTCGTGCGTCTTCAGCACCAGCGAACCATCGTCACCCCAACCGGCGGTATCCACTGAACTGGGCTTGGCGTTCTGGCTGGGCTTCTTCTGCTGCTGCACTACCCACGGCTTGCCGTCTTTGTAGGCGTAATCCGTGCTGGTAAAGCCCTTGTCACCGTAGTCGACCAGCTCGCGGATGAACTTCACTTCGCCGCCATCACGGAACACCTGCCAGGCGAGCGAGGCATCCTTCTCGAGCTTGGTGCCGGCGGAGCGCTTCATGCCACCGATCTGCTTCTGCACACCCTGGAACTGTGCCAGGAGCTTTTCGCCGGGTGTCTGTTCAGGAGTGAGTTCGACCTTGACGTTGGTGGTCGGGTTGCCCTTGGTCAGCACCGGCGCCTGCAACGGCATGGTGTAGTGGCGATCGCCATCCACCAGCTGAGCCTGCACGATGTACAGATCGTTGGTAGCAACGTTGGCAGGATTGAAGTCCAGCTCGAACGATTGCGGGAACGTGGTGGCCGGCGCAATTTCCTTGGTGGCCAGCGGCGGCGAGCCCTGTGCCGTCACGTCCACGATACTGATGTCGAGCTTGCTCTGCTGCGACGGGGTACCGCCGCCACGGATCGTGACAGTACCGGTAACGCTGTGCGCGGGACCGGCCGGCGCACTTGCTTCGGTATTTCCCGCGTCGGTCGACGACGACGGATTTGAAGAATTGTTGCAGCCGGCTAGTGCCACCGCTGCCACTGTCATCAGCGACCAAACAACGCTGCGCATGGGATGGAAACCTCGGGTTGGATCGATTCGAACGCGATGCCTGCCGAACGCATCGCGTCGCAAACAGCGCGGGGGAGCCTCAGAGCATAGCCCAAAGAGCACTGACGGAAAAGTCAACGGGCCAGACGTACCATTCGTGACCGTATGTTTATGTTTCCTCAAGCCTTGCGCGCCATGGTCCACACGATCCTTTCGAGCCGCAGTTTCTTGCCCCGCCGCGGCACCGAGGTGTCAACCGCGAACAGACTGACGCGTTTGTCCGGCCTAGGATGACTTCGAAGCATGCCGCTACTCGCAAATTCATGCGGCCTGACCTCAGAAAGTTGCGGCAGCCGACACCTTCACGAAGGCCGGCTGGTCTATAAAACCGGAACGCTGGTAAGCATTTACCAGTCCCCAACGCTCGAATCTGTGGAATTTTAGCGATGAACCTGCAAACGCACACGCCCCTCGCCCTTCCCGCCACCACTTTTGCCGATCGCATAAAGTTGCTGATCCAGCGAGTGGGCAGCGTGACGGAAATCGCTCGAATGTGTGGGTTCTCGGAGGGGGTGGTGCGCAGTTGGCGCGATGGAAACACCGATCCTTCGCGTGCCCGTTGCGTCACCCTGGCCCGCACCTTGGGAATTTCGCTGGTCTGGCTGGTGGCCGGAGAAGGATCGATGCTTGACCCTAGCGCGGTGGTCCCCGACGACATGAACGCCACCACTAGTTCCGAATCCCTGGTCTCGCGCCACCGTTCCAAGCTGCGCACGGCGGCCGATACGCTGGAAGCCAATGGCATGGATGTCCAGCGCTTGAACACGGCGCTGCGCATTCTGCAATCGGAACTGGATCTGGCGGACAGCCATCTGACGCTAGCCGAGAACACGGACATGCTTGCCGAGCTCTACGACATCCTCGGCCCGGGCGGCAACGATGTGGATGCGACAGCAATGGTGGCCTTCAACCACCGCCTGGCCGAACGCTTGAAAGGTCGGGAAGCAACTCGCCTTGCGTCCTGAATTCACAGTCGCGGACTGATAAAAAAGCGGCCCATGGAAGCCGCTTTTTTGGTCCTTGCGTCTTGTTAAAGCCGGGCGATGTCGGCAATGGCGGTGAACTGCGCCTTCAATCGCCCAAGCAGGGCGAGCCGGTTGGCGCGCACCACCGGGTTGTCCGCATTCACCAGCACGTGATCGAAGAATGCATCGACCGGCGCCTGCAACTGCGCGAGACGTGCCAGCACCGCGGTGTAATCGCGGCGCTGCAATGCCGTGGCCGTGTCGGCCTGGGCGGCCTCCAGCGCTTGCGCCAAAGCGCGCTCTGCATCTTCTTCGAAGTGCGCAGGATCGACGTGTTCGCGGATGCTCTGTGCGCCATGTTCCTCCTGCTGCTTGCGGAGAATATTGGCGACGCGCTTGTTGGCGCCGGCCAGACTCAACGCCTCCGGTTGCCGCCCGAATTCGAGTACGGCACGTAACCGTCGATCAAAATCGACCAGGCTGATGGGCGCGACGGCCAGCACGGCCTCATATTGCTCGGTGGTGAAACCTTTTTCTGCGTAATAGCCACGCAAGCGTTCGAGCACGAATTCACTGAGCTCGGACACCAGCGCAGCTCGACGCTGCCCCGCATCGAGGACGGGTGCTTTGCCGTCCTTGCCCGGCTTCAGGCCGGCTGCAAGCGCGGCTTCCGGCAGCAATTCCAGCGCTTCGGCGAACAATGCCTTGTGGTCGAGCTCAAGGCCGCCCTCGATCAGCGTGCGCGCCAAGCCCAAGGCGGCACGGCGCAAGGCGAATGGATCTTTGTTGCCGCTGGGCTTCAAGCCCACGGCAAAAATACCGGCCAATGTATCGACGCGCTCGGCAATGGCGAGCACTTGTCCAACTTTGCCCGCGGCGATCGTGTCTCCTGCGAAGCGTGGCTGGTAGACGCTATCCAGCGCATCGGCAACGTCGGGCGATTCCTGCCCATGCTGCGCGTAGTAGCGGCCCATCACGCCTTGCAACTCGGGAAATTCGCCAACCATGCGGGTGAGCAGATCGCATTTGGCCAGCGCTGCCGCGCGCGTTGCCTGGCCGGCGTCCACCTCGACGCGATTGGCCACGATGCGCGCGATCTCGGCCACGCGCACGCTCTTGTCCCACACGCTGCCCAACGCTTGCTGGTAGGTCACGTTCTTCAACGCTTCTTGATAGCTTGCCAGCGGCTTCTTCAAGTCTTCATCCCAGAAGAATTTCGCGTCGGCAAAACGCGGGCGAATGACGCGTTCGTAGCCTTTGCGAATCTCGCTCGGATGCTTGCTGTCGATATTGGCGATGCCGATGAAGTGTTCGGTGAGCTTGTCGTGCGCATCGAAGACCGGCACGAACTTCTGGTTGGCTTCCATTGTGGTAACCAGCGCTTCCGGCGGTACGCTCAGGAATGCGCGATCAAACGTGCAGGCAATGGCGACGGGCCATTCGGTGAGATTGGCGATTTCATCCAGCAGCGCATCGTCAAGCCGCGGCGTACCGCTGGTTTCCTTTGCCGTACGCGCAACTTCATCCCGGATGCGCTGGCGGCGCTCCATGGGATCGGCCAGCACTTTTGCCATGCGCAGCGCATCAACGTAGCTGTCCGCGTCTGCCAGATGCACGGGTTGCGGATGCATGAAACGATGACCGCGTGATTGACGCCCGCTGCGCAAACCCAGCACATGCCCATCAATGATGCTCGCGCCATGCAGCATGACCAGCCAATGCACCGGGCGCACAAAGCTGTAGTCGTGGCCGGCCCAGCGCATCGGCTTGGGAATCGGCAAGCTTTTGAGCGCCTCTTCGACGATCTCGGGCAGCAACGCCGCAACCGGCTGGCCCGGCTTTACCGTGCGATACACAAACCAGGAACCTTTGTCGGTTTCGAGCTTTTCCAGCTGCTCGACACCGACACCGCACGATTGCGCGAACCCTATCAACGCCTTGCTGGGCTTGCCTTGCTCGTCGACCGCGGCGTTCACCGCCGGCCCGCGGCGCTCGATGGATTGCTCCGGCTGCGCGGCGGCGACTTCGGGAACATGGACGGCCAGACGCCGCGGCGTCACGTATAGCGCTGCCTGCTCAAGCAGTGCGCCAATTCCGCGCTTGCCCAAGCCCTCGCAAATACCGCGCATGAACGACGCGCCCAGTTCATCCAGCGACTTCGGCGGCAGCTCTTCCGTGCCCAGCTCGATGAGCAATGACTTGGCAGCGCTCATGCGGCCTGCTCCTTTTTCTGTTGCTTCAATCCAGGGAAGCCAAGCTTTTCGCGCTGCGCCACGTATGCTTCCGCCACGCTGCGCGACAAGGTGCGCACACGCAGGATGTAGCGCTGGCGCTCCGTAACGCTGATGGCGCGACGCGCATCAAGCAGATTGAATGTATGGCTGGCTTTCATGACCTGCTCATAGGCCGGCAGTGGCAAGCCTGCCGCGATCAGCTTGTTGGCCTCGCCTTCGCATACATCGAACCAGCGCAGCAACTCGGCCACATTGGCGTGCTCGAAGTTGTAGGTGCTTTGCTCCACTTCGTTCTGGTGGAACACATCGCCGTAGGTGACTTTGCCGTGCGGGCCTTCGGTCCAGACCAGGTCGTAAACGTTGTCCACGTTTTGCAGATACATCGTGAGGCGTTCCAGGCCGTAAGTGATCTCGCCCGTGACCGGCTTGCATTCCAGGCCACCGGCCTGCTGGAAGTAGGTGAACTGGGTCACCTCCATGCCGTTGAGCCAGACTTCCCAGCCCAGGCCCCAGGCCCCAAGTGTGGGGGATTCCCAGTTGTCCTCCACGAAACGCAGGTCGTGCACCTGCGGATCGAGGCCCAACTCCTTGAGTGAGCCGATGTACAGTTCAAGGATGTTTTCCGGGTTCGGCTTCATGACCACCTGATACTGGTAATAGTGCTGCAGGCGGTTGGGGTTTTCGCCGTAGCGCCCGTCAGTCGGGCGGCGCGACGGTTGGACGTAGGCAGCAGCCCAAGGTTCCGGACCAAGCGCGCGCAGGAACGTGGCGGGGTGGAACGTACCTGCGCCAACCTCGGTATCGAGAGGTTGCAACAGCACGCACCCCTGCCGGCCCCAGTAGCGGTTGAGGGTCTGGATCACATCCTGGAAGGTAGGCGCGGACATCTCTTTCCTAACCTGAGTGTAAAGCGGGTTAGTATAGCCGCAGCGCATCTTTTCGCCGTTTTTCAGCGCGCTACGAGGGGAATCCGCCCATGCCAGCAACGCAACAAATCGCCTCCATGTTGGGCCGCCGCGGCCGGCTGGCGCTGGATGACGTCCTGGCAGCCCTGGTTGTGGACGACTACCTCTCGGCGGACGATGCCAAGCAGTTGCGCATCGGCAATCGCGCCGGACGCAGTTCCGTGGAATTGAATCCGCTGGTGATCATCGCCAACGCCAAGCTGATCAATCGCCGCGACCCGGGCCGGCCGCTGAGCCTGGAGGGCCTGACCGAATGGCTGGCCGGCCAGGCAGGCCTGCCGTATCTGAAAATTGATCCGATGAAGATCAACGTGGCCGCCGTCACTCAGGTGGTGAGCCATGCCTATGCGCAGCGGCATCGCATTCTTCCCGTGGCGGTGACCACGGGCGAAGTGACGTTCGCCACGGCGGAGCCGTTCGACAATTCCTGGTCAAAGGACCTGTCGCAGATGCTGCGTCGCGATGTGCATCGCGTGGTAGCCAGCCCGATTGATATCAATCGGTACCTGCAGGAGTTCTACGGCGTCCAGCGCTCGATCCAACTGGCGAAGGATGCCAAGAACCAGAGTGGCTACGACTCCTCGGCCTTGCTGAATTTCGAACAGCTGCTGGAGCTCGGCAAAGCCGGCGAGGTCGGCGCGGACGATCGGCATGTCGTGCATATCGTGGACTGGCTGCTGCAATACGCCTTTGAACAGCGCGCATCGGACATCCATCTGGAACCGCGCCGCGAAGCGGGCATGATGCGGTTTCGCATCGACGGCGTGATGCACAAGGTATTCGAATTGCCGCCACCGGTGATGACGGCGGTCACGTCGCGCATCAAGATTCTTTCGCGCATGGACGTGGCCGAAAAACGCCGTCCTCAGGATGGCCGCATCAAGACGCGCGCATCGTCGGGGCGCGAAGTGGAACTGCGTATTTCAAGCATGCCCACTGCGTTCGGCGAAAAGATGGTGATGCGTATTTTCGATCCGGATATCGTCGCCAAGGATTTTTCGCAACTCGGCTTCTCGCCATCCGAAGACACGCTATGGCGAAGCATGGTGGAACGCCCGCACGGCATTGTGCTGGTGACGGGGCCGACAGGTTCGGGCAAGACCACCACGCTGTATTCCACCTTGAAGCATCTGGCCACGCCGGATATCAACGTGTGCACGGTAGAAGACCCGATCGAAATGGTCTCGGCCGAATTCAACCAGATGCAGGTACAGCCTTCGATCGATCTGGACTTCGCCGCCGGCGTGCGCACGCTGTTGCGCCAGGATCCGGACATCATCATGGTCGGCGAAATTCGCGACCTGGAAACGGCGCAGATGGCGGTGCAGGCCTCGTTGACCGGCCACTTGGTGTTATCGACGCTGCATACCAACGATGCACCCAGTGCGGTAACGCGATTGCTCGACCTGGGCGTGCCGCATTACTTGATTCAATCGACGCTCACCGGCGTGGTTGCACAGCGTCTGGTTCGTACGCTGTGTCCGCACTGCAAGCTGGAAACGCAGCAGGATCCGCACGAATGGACAGTGCTGACGCACGGCTGGTCCATGCCGGTACCCGAGCGCGTATACAAGCCGGCGGGTTGCCTGGAATGCCGCCATACCGGCTTCATGGGCCGTACCGGCATTTATGAAATGATGCCTTTGAGCCCACGCTTGCGTGGCATGATCGGTGCGCAATTGGACCTGATCCATTTCAGCCAGGGCGCATTGCTGGAAGGGATGCGTCCGTTGCGCATTTCCGCGGCGGATCAGGTTGCACGAGGACTGACCACCGTGCAGGAAGTGCTGACCGTATTGCCGCCGGTCGAGCATGTCGAAGATTCACCTCCTTGATAAAACTCCGATTAACTATTTTGTTTGCATGAAGCCAGTCCTGATCATTCGCACCGGCCAGGCGCCAGACAACATCAAGGCGCGCCACGGCGATTTCCCTCATTGGTTTCGTTTGAGTGCGCAGCTAGCGCAGCAGCAAGTGCGTGTCGTGAATGTAGCGGCAGGAGAAACATTGCCGTCACCGCAGGAGGTATCCGGCGCACTGATTACCGGCTCCGCAGCGATGGTGACCGATCGCGCGCCGTGGAGCGAACAAGCGGCAGGATGGATCCGCCATGCGATGGACGTGGATTTGCCGCTGTTCGGCGTTTGCTATGGTCATCAGCTCATGGCACACGCCTTGGGCGGGCGCGTCGATTATCTGCAGGGCGGACGAGAGATCGGCACCTTGCCGATCGATCTGTTGCCTGGCGCGGAACAAGATGCGCTAACCACCTTTCTGCCTGCGCAATTTCGCGCGCACACCACGCACGAACAAAGCGTGCTGGAAATTCCGAAAGATGCAAAAGTACTGGCCCGCTCTGCACGTGATCCGCACCATCTGATTCGCTATGGCCGGAACGCCATCAGCGTGCAGTTTCATCCCGAATTCAACGCCGACGTGATGCGCGCCTACATTCGGCGCAAACATCATGATATGCGGCGCGAAGGTTTCGATCCGCATCACACCTATAAACAGGTGGCTGCGACACCTCTTGCAAGGCGTCTACTCAAGATGTTTTCAAGGCATCACGGACTCAGCCACGCGCCGCGTTAACGATTGCGTGGTGGCATCGGGAACGGTGTGACTTTTTGCCCGTCCACGGCATCGCGGATGGCAAGCGCACCTTTGCGATCAACCTCCTCGATACGTACAACGGCCTGCATGGGCAGATGCAGGACGCGAGTGTCCTTGAATTCTTCTCGCAGACGCTCTTCGGTGGGATCCACCACAATGCCCTCGCCTGCCGGTTCGAATATCAGGTCGCCGACTTCAGTGAAGCCCCAGAGGCTGCTCGATGCAACGTGCCGGGCATACAGCTCGTAGCACTTGCCCAGATGCAGGAAGGTGACTTTGTAGAGTTTCTGATTGCGCATGGCGCTCATTTTACCGACGCATGCGGCGCATGATGGCATCGCGTGATAACAAGGCAAACAATACGCCGAACAGAAAGCCGGCCAAGTGTGTCCACCAGGCGTAGCCGCCATAGCTCGGCCCGCCCAGGTAGCTGAAAAGCAACTGCAGCAAAGCCCAGATTCCAATCAACAGGAACGCTGGCACGCGCACGAATTCCAGATAGAAGCCAAGGGGCAAGACCAGGCCCAAGCGGGCTCGCGGAAACAGCGAAACGTAGGCACCAAGCACCGCCGATACCGCGCCACTGCAACCGATAATGGGCCTGACTTCCCCCGCGAGCGAGATGGCGCCCGCAAAGTTGGCGACGACGCCACCAAGCAGGAACAGGATCAGGAAACGGATTGATCCCAAGGTACGTTCGGCTGGAATCCCGAAGATCATGAGGAACAAGAGATTGCTCAGTAAATGCAGCCATGCAACGTGGATGAATAACGCCGTGACCAGGCGCAGCAAGGCAGGATCTCGAAGCTGTTGCCAGATGGGCTGGTGCGTATCGAACACATTGGCCGGAACGGTACCCCACTCCAGCAGGAACGTGATCCGCCGCGGCGGAGACATCAAGGCCAAGGCTACGAATGTCACCACGCAAATCAAGATCAACAGCGTGGCCGCCCAATGCAGGCGCGGCTGACGTCGGGTTTCAACATTGACAAACACGGCGCTCTCCTCGACGAGCACGCTGGTCGAGCGTTCCGGGAATACATCTTAGGCGATAACTCCCTTGCTCTTGCGCACCCCCTGCCCTCGCAGTCCATGCGTTGGCCGTCGTCATTGCACCGCCCCCCCTTTCCTAGCAGGTCCGCAAAGCAAAACGCCTTCCCGATGGGGGAAGGCGTTTTAGGGATAAAGCCCCTGGCGGTGACCTACTCTTGCATGGAAG